>JAIXXW010000025.1 GCA_027490555.1 Comamonadaceae bacterium
GCATCGTTGCTGGAATCGCCCACCATCAAGCTGCGTGCGGCGGTGGTGCCCAGGGCCTCGCAGGTTTTGAGCAAGGGCAAGGGGTCGGGCTTTTTGCGCTCGAAACTGTCCCCACCAAAGACGGGACCGAAAAAATGGGTCAACGCCTTGTCTTGCAGCAGGGCCTGGGCAAAGGCCAGCGGCTTGTTGGTCAAACAAGCCATGGGCATGCCCTGGGCGGCCAAGCCCTCCAGGGCGTCCAGCACGCCGGGATACACATCGGCAAATTGCCCGTTGATCGCCGTGTAGTGCGCCTGGTAACGCTGCCAAGCGGTCTCGAACAGCGCGTCCACCGACAGGGCCCGGCCCTGGACCTCGGGCCGGTGGATTTGATGCGCCAGCACCGTGCGGATCAGGTGCTCGGAGCCTTTGCCAATGGTTTGCGCGATGAGCGCATCCGACACCGGTGGCAAATCCAGATCGGCCATGGTGCGGTGCAGGGCCACCTGAAAGTCACCCAGGGTGTGCACCAAGGTGCCGTCCAGGTCAAAAATGACGGCGTCGATCTGCGACAGCGCTTGCATCGGGGCTGGCCTCCACTCAGGACAAGGCCAGGCGCATCTGGTCGATCACGGCCTTGTAATCGGGCTTGCCAAAGATGGCGCTGCCCGCCACAAAGGTGTCGGCCCCGGCATCGGCCACGCGGCGGATGTTGTCGGCCTTGATGCCGCCGTCCACTTCCAGGCGGATGACGCGGCCGCTGCGCTCGATCCATTGGCGCGCCCGCTCCACCTTGCGCAAGGCAGAGTCGATGAAGCCTTGACCACCGAAACCCGGGTTGACACTCATGATCAGGATCAGGTCGATCTCGTCGATGGTCCACTCCAGCACGTCCAGGGGCTCGGCCGGGTTGAACACCAGACCGGCCTTGACGCCCTTGTTTTTGATGGCCTGGATGCTGCGGTGCACATGCGCGCTGGCGTCCGGGTGAAAGCTGATGAGGTCGGCCCCGGCCTCGGCAAAAGACGCGGCCAGTGCATCGACCGGCGAGATCATCAAATGCACATCGATCGGCACAGCCACCCCCGCGCTGGTTTTGGCGTGCGGCTTGAGCGCCTGGCAAACCATCGGCCCGAAGGTCAGATTCGGCACATAGTGGTTGTCCATCACGTCAAAGTGGATCCAGTCGGCGCCGGCCTCGATGACGCTGGTCACCTCTTCGCCCAGACGGGCGAAATCAGCCGAGAGAATGGAAGGGGCAATGCGGTAGGTCGTTGTCATGCCCGAATTGTCGCAGTTAACATCGGCCTATGTCCGATTACACCGTTCAAATTGATGTGCTGCCCCAGTACGTGAGCCACCAAAGCCACCCGCTGCAGGATGTCTACGCTTTTGCCTACACGGTCACGGTGACCAACACCGGGCGCGTGCCTGTGCAGCTGATCTCCCGCCATTGGGTGATTCAGGACGAGCGCGGGCACAGCGAAGAGGTCAAGGGCTTGGGCGTGGTGGGCCAGCAACCCTTGTTGCGGCCGGGCGAGTCTTTCCAGTACAGCAGCGGCTGCCGCCTGCGCGCGCCCAGCGGCACCATGCACGGCAGCTATTTCTTTGTGGCCGAGGATGGGCACCGCTTCGATGCCCCTATTGAGACTTTTGTCCTGGAATCGTCCGACTCCGGGGTGTCAGGCCGCACCCTGCATTGACACCGGGCGACTGCCTTGCGGTTAAGCTCACGGGCATGGGTGAATTTGAGCTGATCGAACGCTTTTTCAAACGGCCTGCCCAGCAGGCCGACGTGGGCGTGGGTGACGACTGCGCCATCTGGAGCCCCCAGCCCGGCCAGCAGCTCGCTTTGTCGACCGACATGCTGGTCGAAGGTCGCCACTTCCTGTCGACCGTCAACCCGCGGCATCTGGGCCACAAAGCCCTGGCGGTCAACCTGAGCGATCTGGCCGCTTGCGGTGCCAGACCACGGGCTTTTTTGCTGGCCCTGTCCTTGCCTCGCGTCGATGAAGACTGGTTGCTTGGCTTTTCCCAGGGCCTGCTGGACCTGGCCGATGCGCACGGCTGCGAGCTGATCGGGGGCGACACCACCCAGGGCCCATTGAACATCGCCATCACCGTCATGGGCGAAACCCCACACGGCCAGTCCATTTTGCGCAGCACCGCCAAGGCCGGGGATGACATCTATGTCAGCGGTCACCTGGGCGATGCCCGCTTGGCGCTGGAAGCATTCAGGGGCAACTTGAGTCTGCCTCAGGCGGCGTTCGATCTGGCCCGGGCCCGGATGGAAACACCCACCCCCCGGACCGCTTTGGGCATGGCACTGCGGGGTTTGGCCACCGCCATGGCCGACATCAGCGACGGGCTGTTGGGCGACCTGGGGCACATCCTGCAAGCCAGTGGTGTGGGTGCCCGGTTGGACCTGTCCCCGATGCCAGGCCTCATGCTCACCCGCCAGGCCTGGGCCTGTCCACGCGAGTGGATGCTGCGCTGCGTGTTGTCAGGTGGGGACGATTACGAGCTGGTGTTCACGGCCCCCCCGGCCGCAAGGGCAGCGCTGAAAGCGCTGGCCTTGAGCTGCCACACCCCCATCACCCGCATCGGCAGCGTCATCCCCGACCGATCGGTTTTGCTGGTGCAGGAAGACGGGCGGGAGTTGCCCAACACCTTCCGCTCTTTTGACCACTTTGCCTGACGATGAGCTTGTCCAGCACCCCCACCCTCCAGGCGAGCCCGGGTGGCCCTGTGCGCCCCAGTGCCGCCTTCATGCTGCAGCACCCCGCGCATGCCATCGCCTTGGGCTTGGGCTCGGGCTTGTCGCCCAAAGCCCCGGGCACGGTGGGCAGCCTGTGGGGCTGGGTGTCGTGGCTGCTCATTCAGAACAGTCTGTCTGTGCCCTGGCAGGCGGGGGTGATTGTGGTGGGCCTGTTGCTGGGCTGGTGGGCTTGCACCGTCACGGCCCAGCACCTGCGTGTCAGCGACCCGGGCGCCATTGTCTGGGACGAAATTGTGGCCATGTGGCTGGTGTTTTTTCTGGTCATGCCCACCGACTTCGTCGGCCAACTGGCCGCATTTGCCCTGTTCCGGTTCTTCGATGCCGTCAAACCTGGCCCGGTGGCCTGGGCCGATCGCTTGTTCAAGGGCTTGGGCTGGCGGGGTGGCTGGGGCATTGTGTTCGATGACCTGGTTGCGGCCTTTTGCACCCTCCTGGTCATCGCCCTCTGGAGATTTTGGGCATGAATGACCTGACCGCTTTGTTGGCTGCACGCCTGAGCTCCTTGGGCTGGATGATGGCCACCGCCGAAAGTTGTACCGGCGGGATGATGGCCGCCCGCTGCACCGACCTGCCCGGCTCGAGCCGGTGGTTCGAGAGGGGTTTTGTCACCTATTCGAACGCGGCCAAAACCGAGCTCTTGGGCGTCAACCCGGAACTCATCGTGGCCGAAGGCGCGGTCAGTGAAGCCGTCGCACGCGCCATGGCGCTGGGCGCGGTCTACCGAACCCCAGCCAGGGTGTCGGTGGCGGTCACCGGCATCGCCGGGCCCGATGGCGGCAGCACCGCCAAGCCGGTGGGCACCGTCTGGTTTGCCTGGTGCATCGACGGCCGGGTGTCTGCCGAGGTCAGGCACTTGGCTGGCGATCGCCACAGCGTGCGTGAAGCCACCACCGTTTGGGGACTGCAAGGCTTGCTGCACAGGCTGCCTCAGCAGGACGCTTGAGTGCCCCGCTGGCCGTCACGCGACGGCGCCATGAAAAAACCCGCTCACAGGCGGGTTTTTTCATGGGTACAGGCCCTGCTCAGGGCCTGCGGGGGCGCTCAGGCGGCTGCGAGCCAGTACCCTGCATTGAAAGGGCTGCTCATGCGCAACGCCAAAGGCGACACGTCCACCAGTTTGTCGGTCGGCATCTTTTCGCCTTCCTCCATCGATTCGGCCATGGCGGCGTCCTCGCTTTGTGCCTCGTTCGCCCGTCCTGCTTGGCTGTTTTGTGCAGAACGGGCTACAGAAAAGAATAGAAGCATCGGAAGGGTACCTTCCTGTCTCCCCAGTAATCGGCCGTGTCACGGAAGATGTCCAGCAATTGCTCGCGGGCTTCCTTGTCAAATTTCACATGCGCCGGGATCTGCTCCAGCACCACGATGAAACCAGGCTGTGGGCCTGATTTGTGCAAGGGGTCGGTCATGCAGTCGTACAAGGCATCGAAGTTCTTGCCAAAGTGCGAAGGCAGGGTGAATTGGGCCCCAATCAGGTCCAGCACATCCTGCTTGCTCTGGGCCTCGGCCAGGTTGGCGTACAAAAAGTGGTGGCCCAGGCTCTGGGCGGCATCTTGCAGATCGCTCACGCGGTAAGCGCGGATCGACTGCACGATGTTAGACCGCACGCCCTTCAGGGGCGTCTCTTGGTCATGACGAATCGGCGTGTCCATCTCCGTGGTCTTTCTCTAGAGTCAAAAATCAGGGCTTGTCGACAATCAAGCGAAAACTCGCGTAATGGTCTTGTGTGTAATAACAGGCTTGCGGATTCCTGGGAACCTGGCCACCGCACACGATGCGCCGCGCTCCCCGGTTTTTCGCTTCGGGTGTCCTGACGGTGTATTCACGGTAAAAGCCCCGTGACTCCTGTGGCAGAAGTCGCTCCCGATTGCCAAAAACAGTCCCATCCTTTTCGTATGGAAAAGGACCTCCCTTGCGGATCAGCTGGTACGTTTCTTGGCCTTCAGGCGGCAAATCTGACACCCGCACAACGGGGGCAGTTTGGGCATCGGCGGCTGAACGGGCTTGCACCAAAATAGTGCAAATTGACAACAACAACCCCAAAAACACCAGAAACCAGCGCTGTGGGGAGGCGATCGAACGCGCCACCTTCATGAAAACACCTTTCAGAAGTCCCCGGGTTAACCCGAACACTTGAAAGGCATTAGTGTGCGTCAAACAACATAAAAAAGCAAGTGCATGCCCTCTAAACCGTCCAAGTTTCTCAGGGCATTTTCAATGCGGTCGAGCGGCCCAGGGCACACGCACTAGCGTGCGGCATTGGCGTCGGCCACCGTGAGGGCGGTCATGTTCACAATGCGTCGCACGGTGGTGCTGGGCGTCAGAATGTGCACCGGCTTGGCCGCACCCAGCAGCACGGGGCCGACGGCGATGTTGCCGCCTGCGGCCGTCTTCAGCAGGTTGTAAGCGATGTTGGCCGCATCGATATTTGGCAAAACCAACAAATTCGCATCACCGATCAAGGTGCTGTTGGGCATGAGGCTGTGGCGCGCGGCCGCATCCAGGGCGACGTCGCCATGCATTTCACCGTCCACCTCCAGCCAAGGGGCATTTTGGCGCAGCAGCTCGAGCACCTCCCGCATTTTGACGGCGCTGGGCTGGTTGGACGAGCCAAAATTCGAATGCGACAACAAGGCCGCTTTGGGCTGGATGCCAAATCGCCGGATTTCCTCGGCCGCCATGACGGTGAACTCGGCCAGCTGTTCGGCGCTGGGGTCGTAGTTGACATGGGTGTCCACCATGAAGACCTGACGGCCCGGCAGCATCAAACCGTTCATGCAGGCAAAGGTGTGCACACCCGCCCGCTTGCCAATGACCTGGTCGATGTAATTGAGGTGCATGGGGTTGGTGCCCCAGGTGCCACAAATCATCCCATCCACATCCCCTTTGTGCAGCAACATGGCCCCGATCAGGGACAGACGGCGGCGCATTTCGATCTTGGCGATCGACTCGGTGACGCCCTTGCGCTCGGTCATGCGGTGGTAGGTCTGCCAGAAATCACGGTAGCGGGCGTCTTGCTCCACGTTCACCACGTCGTAATCGAGCTCTTCCCGCAGGCGCAGGCCGAATTTGTCGATGCGCTCGGCGATCACGGCCGGGCGGCCGATCAGCGTGGGGCGGGCAATGCCTTCGTCCACCACGATCTGGGCGGCACGCAACACGCGCTCCTCTTCTCCTTCGCTGTACGCGATGCGCTTTTTCAGGGCACGTTTGGCGGCCGTGAAGATCGGCTTCATCATGGTGCCCGAGGCGTAGACAAAACCCTGCAGTTTTTCTCGGTAAGCGTCCAGGTCCCGGATGGGGCGCAGCGCCACACCAGAGTCTGAGGCCGCCTGCGCCACGGCCGGCGCGATTTTCATCATCAAGCGTGGATCAAAGGGCTTGGGGATGAGGTATTCGGGGCCAAAGGCCAGGGGCTCGCCCACATACGCGGCGGCCACCACTTCGCTTTGCTCGGCCTGCGCCAGCTCGGCAATCGCATGCACGGCGGCAATTTCCATCTCGAGCGTGATGGTGGTAGCGCCGCAGTCCAGTGCGCCACGGAAAATATAGGGAAAACACAGGACGTTGTTGACCTGGTTGGGGTAATCGGTGCGGCCGGTGGCCATGATGGCATCGTCGCGCACCGCCTTGACGTCTTCGGGGTTGATCTCCGGGTTCGGGTTGGCCAGGGCAAAAATCAGGGGCTTGGCCGCCATAGAGCGGACCATGTCCTGCTTGAGCACCCCGCCGGCCGACAGACCCAGGAACACGTCGGCCCCTGCGATCACCTGCGCCAGGGTGCGCTGGTCGGTCTTTTGCACAAACTGGATCTTGTCTTCGTCCATGAGTTCGGTGCGGCCCTCATAGACCACGCCGGCCAGGTCGGTCACCCAGATGTTTTCACGCGGAATGCCCAGCTTGACCAGCAAGCCCAGACAAGCCAGTGCAGCAGCGCCAGCGCCCGAGGTGACCAGTTTGATCTGCTTGGGGTCCTTGCCGACGATTTTCAGACCGTTGAGGATGGCCGCGCCCACCACAATCGCGGTGCCATGCTGGTCGTCATGGAACACCGGGATCTTCATGCGTTCGCGCAGTTTGCGCTCGATGTAGAAGCAATCGGGCGCCTTGATGTCTTCCAGGTTGATGCCGCCAAAGGTCGGCTCCAGCGAGGCGATGATTTCAACCAGTTTGTCCGGGTCCTTCTCGTTGATTTCAATGTCAAAAACGTCGATGCCGGAAAACTTCTTGAACAACACGCCCTTGCCTTCCATCACGGGCTTGCTGGCCAGGGGGCCGATGTCCCCCAGGCCCAGCACGGCGGTGCCATTGGTGACCACACCGACCAGGTTGCCCCGGCTGGTGTATTTGAAGGCGTTGGCCGGGTCCTTGACGATTTCTTCGCAGGGTGCAGCCACGCCCGGTGAGTAGGCCAGCGCCAAATCATGCTGGTTGACCAGTTGTTTGGTGGGGGCAATGGCCACCTTGCCGGGGGTGGGGAACTCGTGGTACTCGAGCGCGGCTTTGCGCAGCTGGGCGCGTTTTTCTTCGGCTTGGACCTTGTTGGTCATTGTGGTGCTCCGTTGTGGGAAGGTGCCATGTGGCCGCGAGGTTTCAGTTGCCGGCCTGAGGTGCACTGGCGATGGCCCACGTGCAAGGTGGGCAGTTCGGTATGCGTTTCATTTTAGACCCCGAATGCACGGGTTCAGGGTGCGTAAATGTGCGTAGTGATCCACATGGCTTTTACTTTTTTGCACAAATGAACAGCCTTCAACGACCCTGCTGGCGGGCCCGGTGCATCAGGGCCTGCGCCACACTGGTGGAGCGGGCGCCCGGGATGACCTCGAACACGGCCCCCGCCTGCAAGGTGCCCGGCTTCTCCACGGCCAGGTAAAAGCCGCAGCGCCCGCTGCTGAACATGT
This sequence comes from Comamonadaceae bacterium, assembly GCA_027490555.1. GTDB lineage: Bacteria > Pseudomonadota > Gammaproteobacteria > Burkholderiales > Burkholderiaceae_C > Limnohabitans_A. The sequence continues at coordinate 7,657 of JAIXXW010000025.1, forward strand.
CCCGGGCAGCCCCGGCATAGGCCAAGACCGCGTTGAATTTGCCGCAGGGCTCGCGCGGCTGGGTCACGCGCAGCACCACATCGCCAAAATCCAGGCGGTCGCCAATGAACAGGTCTTTTTCGAGCACACCTTGCAGACTGAGGTTTTCGCCCAGGAAACCCGGGGGCAGGGCTTCTTCGAACAGGGTTGCGCCCTGCGCGTGTCGCCGGGCTTGCCACCACGGCAGGTGTTCCGAGGGCAGGGCATAGACCGCCTTGCTCAAGCCGCCGTGCACCGACAGGTCCGCCTGCTCATCCCCGCTCAGGCCCAGAACGCCGACCGCGACCGGACCCGTCACCGGGCTTTTGCCAATGGCCGACACGCGCCGGCGCCCGCCCACCATCAGCGGACGCACCTGACCCGTCTGGATGGACAGGAGCTGGCCTGAACAAGCCGGCAGCATGGGCAGCTCAGCCGCGCATCAGGGCTTCGATCTCATCGGCCGCAACCGGCACGCCCCGGGTAATCAGCTCGCAACCGGTGGCGGTCACGATGGCATCGTCTTCGATGCGGATGCCGATGTGGTGGAAGTGATCGGGCACGCCGGGGGCAGGGCGGACATACAAACCCGGCTCGATGGTCAGCACCATGCCGGGCTGCAGGATGCGGCTGGGACGGTCTTTGATGGTCTCGCCGCTCAAGGGGTCTTTGCGCTCGCTGACCTGACCCCGCTGCGAAGGCTCGACATAGCTGCCGCAGTCGTGCACATCCATGCCCAGCCAGTGGCCGGTGCGGTGCATGTAGAACTGGAAATAACTGCGGTTGGCGATCACGTCCTGCGCCAGGCCCACCTTGTGTTTGTCCAGCAGGCCCAGGTCCAGCAAGCCTTGCGCCAGCACCGCCACCGTGGCTTCGTGGGGGTCGACAAACCGGGCACCGGCCCGGGTGGCTGCCACGGCCGCGTCTTGCGAAGCCAGCACCAGCTCGTACAAGGCGCGTTGCGGTCCGGTGAACCTGCCGTTGGCCGGGAAGCTGCGGGTGATGTCGCTGGCATAACCGTCGAGTTCGCAGCCCGCATCGATCAGCACCATGTCGCCATCGCGGATCAAGGCGGTGTCGGCGCGGTAGTGCAGCACGCAGGCATTGGCCCCGCCCGCCACGATGGAGCCGTAGGCCGGGTACTGCGAGCCGTGCTGGCGGAATTCGTGCAACAGTTCGGCGTCCAGGTGGTATTCACGCACCTCCTGGCCCGCACGCAGCATGCTGGCGCTGCGCTGCATGGCCCGGACATGGGCACGCGCACTGATGGCGGCGGCACGGCGCATGATGCCCTGCTCGTGCTCGTCTTTCACCAGGCGCATTTCATCGAGCAAAGTGCACAGGTCCCGCTGCTGGTCGGGACAGCATGCGCCGTAACGCACGCGGGCCCGCACCGACTGCAGCCAGCCGTCCACACGGCTTTCCATGCCCGGGTGCGTGGCAAACGGGTACCAGACCGTGAGGCGGTTTTCAAGAAAACCGGGCATGTGCCCAGCCAGCTCGGCCGAGGACAGGGCCCGGCTCACGCCCAAAGCGGCAGGGGCAGCCTCGGGGCCCAGGCGAATGCCGTCCCAGATTTCACGCTCCGGGTCCTTGGGCTGACAAAACAGCGTGCTTTCACCTTCTGCGGTGATGACCAGCGTGGCGTTGGGCTCGGTGAAGCCCGTCAGGTAATAAAAGTAGCTGTCGTGCCGGTACAGGTAATCGCTGTCCCGGTTGCGCTGCCGCTCGGGTGCGGTTGGGACGATGGCGATGCCGCCAGCGCCGAGCTGGGCAGCCAGGCGGGCACGGCGTTGGGCGTAAAGGGTGTGGGCGCTCATGCCTGCATTGTAGAAGCCCCCCCAGCCCACGGGCCCGCGCCCGGGCCTGTCCCTGCCCGCGTCCAGGGGATAGAGCCGGGGCATGCCCGCGCCTCGGAGCCGCTCAGGCGCGGTTCAACTGCCACAGGCGCTCGGGCGTGCCCACATCGGTCCAGGCCCCGGTGTAGCGCTCGCCAGTCACCTGCCCACGGTCCATGGCCGCGCGGAGCAAGGGTGCCAGTGCCAGCGCTTGTCCATGGGGATTGCCCATGGGCAGGCCGCAGTCGGCAAAAAAGGCTTTTTTGTACAGCGCCATGGTGCTGAA
>JAIXXW010000354.1 GCA_027490555.1 Comamonadaceae bacterium
CCCAGCGTGAGCGAAGAACGCCTGAACGCCTACGGCGAAGCGCTGTGGGCGGTGTACGACCTGCGCGAGATCTGGCGCAACATCGGCCCCCGGGTGCAGCAAGTCGTCAAGCCCGCCACCCCCGGTCGCAACGACGCCTGCAGCTGCGGCAGCGGGAAGAAATACAAAAAGTGCTGCGGGGCTTGAGGCCGCCGCAGATCACCACCCATCGCGCACGGGGTGCGCTCCCACGAGGGCAGGCTGACCCAAGTAGGAGCCCAACCCTTTGGGCGATCGGGCCGCTGGCACCACCTGTTGCATCGCGCACGGGGTGCGCTCCCACGAGGGCAGCCTGACCCATGCAGGAGCCCAACCCTTTGGGCGAGCGGGCCGCTGACGCCACCTGTTGCATCGCGCACGGGGTGCGCTCCCACGAGGGCAGGCTGACCCATGCAGGAGCCCAACCCTTTGGGCGAGCGGGCCGCTGGCACCACCTGTTGCATCGCGCACGGGGTGCGCTCCCACAAGGGCAGCCATCGCGCACGGGGTGCGCTCCTACCGAGGATCAGGCCTCAAACCATCCACTTCGCCAAGGCTTCGCTGGTGGCCTCGGGCAGCTCTTCGGGGATGAAATGGCCAGCGGCCATGCACTGGCCCGCCACCTGGCCTGCGCACTGGGCCTGCCACAGCGCGACCGGTTTGAACATGCGGTTGACCACGCCGCGCTCGCCCCACAGCACCAGGGTGTCGCAGGCGATTTTGTCGCCCCGCGCACGGCCGTCTGCGTCGTGCTGCAGGTCAATGCCTGCGCTGGCGCGGTAGTCTTCGGCCGCGCTGTGGATGGCGGCGGACCAGCCCTTGTCGTTGAGCGCAGGGTTGCAAAAAGCGCGTTCGTATTCGGCCAGGGCCTCCGGCTCGATGTAACCCAGGCCCTGGCTGCCCCAGCCGCCGAGCTTGGCGTGCAGGTAGGGCTTGGGGTTGCCCCCGATCATGAACTCGGGCAAGGGGGCCGGTTGCGTCAGATGGAACCAGTGGTAGTAGGCCTGCGCAAATGCAAAGTACGGATCGGCCACCGGACCGGCGGTCTGGGGCGCTTGCGCTGGCGATGTGCCCCAGTGGGCGCCGTACATGTCGAGGGTGGGGGCGATGTCGATCACACAGAGTTTTTGGACACGCGCGGCATGGTCCAGCGCCAGGCGGTGCGCCACACGCCCGCCCCGGTCATGGCCACACAGGAAAAACGCACCCACCCCCAAGGCGTCGAGCAGGTCCACAACCTCCTGCGCCATGGCCCGTTTGCTGTAATGCAGGTGCTGCGCATCGCCCACGGCGTGCGAGGAGTCGCCGTAGCCCCGCAGGTCGGGCATGACCAGGCGGTAACGGCCACGCAGGTGTTGCGCGACGCGTTGCCACATGACATGGGTTTGCGGAAAGCCGTGCAGCAAGACCAGCACGGGCAGGTGCGCTTGCGCCGCCCAATCGGTCGATCGCCGAAAGCACACCGGCCAACCCGCTACGGTGAGCGTTTGCCGCTCGAAGCCCTCAAACCAGGCCATCAGTCGACCTTGGCACCGGAGACCTTGACCACCTCGGCCCACTTCTTGTGCTCGGACTCGATCAGTGCGGCAAACTGCGCGGGCGTGTTGCCACTCGGGATCGCGCCCAGCGTGGCCAGGCGTTCTTTCATGGCCGGGGTGGCCAGGGACTTGGCGACTTCCTGCTGGATGCGGTTGACCACATCGGCGGGCGTGCCGGCAGGTGCGAGCAGGCCAAACCAGCTGCTGGCTTCAAAGCCTTTGAGCCCGGCGGCTTCTTCCACCGTGGGCAATTCGGGAATGGCGGCCGAGCGCTGCGCACTGGTCACGGCCAGGGCTTTGAGCTTTCCCGCCTTGATCAGGGCCATGGCCGAGGGCAGGTTGTCAAACATCACGTCCATGCTGCCGCCCGCCAGGTCGAGCAGGGCAGGCGCCGAGCCCCGGTAGGGAATGTGCGCCATGAAGGTGCCGGTCTGCGACTTGAACAGCTCGCCCGCCAGGTGGATCGAGGTGCCATTGCCACTGGAGGCCATGTTCAGCTTGCCGGGGTTGGCACGGGCGTAGCGGATGAAATCGTTGACGCTGTTGATCTTGTTGGCGGCGGCTTTTTCGGCGTTGACGACCATCACATTGGGCACGCCCGCGACCAGGGTGATGGGCACGAAGTCCTTGAAGGGGTCATAGGGCAGTTTGGCGTACAGGGCGCGGTTGATGCCGTGTGTGCCCACGGTGCCCATGAGCAGGGTGTAGCCGTCGCCAGGCGACTTGGCCACCTGCTCGGCACCCAGGTTGCCACCGGCACCGGCCTTGTTTTCGATCACGAAGGATTGGCCAAAGGCTTTGGCCAGGTCGGGCGCGATGGCGCGGGCCAGGATGTCGGTGGTGCCGCCGGGCGCAAAGGGCACCACGATCTTGACCGGCTTGTTGGGCCAGGCGGATTGCGCCCAGGCCGAAGAAGTGATGGACAACACCACAGCAGCCGCCATGCCCAGAACCGGGCGACGCGAAAAGTGACGGGACATTGGAACCATGAAAGCCTCCGGTTGAATCAAGCGAAAGATGATGCCATGCAGCCCGCCCCAGCTTGTCACCCAGGTGAAGAAACAGGCCCGAATTAAGGGTTAGTCCCGGTCAACAGGGCCTGCAGGGCGGGCTTTTGCACCTTGCCCAAAGCGCTTTTGGGCAGGCTGTCCAGGAAGACCACCTGCCTTGGCAACTTGAAGCGGGCGATGCGCGGCTGCAGGTGGGCCAGCACGGCCTCGGCGCTGAGGGCCTGGCCGGTGGCATCGGCGCTGCGCACCAGCACCGCCACAGGCACTTCGCCCCAGCGCGGATCGGGCAAACCCACCACAGCGACCTCGGCCACGCCGGGCAGCGTGAGCAACAGGTTCTCGATCTCGGCCGGGTAGATGTTTTCGCCACCCGAGATGACCATGTCCTTGCTGCGGCCCACGATGGTGATGCAGCCGTCCTGGGCGGCTTGTGCCAGATCGCCGGTGTGGAACCAGCCCTCCTGAAGCCCGTGGTCGCTGGGGCCAGGGCCCAAGCCTGGCGCGCGCCAGTAGCCCCGCATCAGGTTGGGGGCGCGCACACAGACCTCCCCGGTCTGTGTGGGGCCGACTTCTTGCCCGTCCGCGCCGATGAGCTTGACCTGGGCCTCGGGCTGCGGCCAGCCGGAGGCGCCCACGCGGGCCATGGCGTCTGAAAAACGCAGCACGATGGACACGGGCCCGGTTTCGGTGCTGCCATAGACCTGCCCGACCGGCACGCCCCGGGCGTGCAAAGTCTGCAGGTAGGCCTCGGGCACGGTGGAGGAACCGGTCATGATGCCGCGCAGGCTGCTCAGCGATGCGCTGGCCCAAAGCGGGTGGTCAAACAAGGCGCGCATGGTGGCAGGCACCAGCAGCGACAAGCTGGGCCGACCGATGTCCATTTCACCGAGCCAGGCTGCCGGGTCAAAGCGCGGGTGCAGCACCACCTCCACCCCCGCCAGCAGCGCAGGCAGGGTCTGGATGCACAGACCACCGACATGGAACAAGGGCAGCGTGGACAGCACCTTGTCGCTTGGCACAAAGTCGTGCGCCCAGGCACTGGCGCGGGCATTGGCCATCAGCGCGGCCTGGGTGTGTACAGCGCCCTTGGGCAGCCCGGTGGTGCCCGAGGTGTAGACCAGCAGCAGGGGCATCCCGCTGTGCACATCCCCGTGCATGTCGGGCAGGGGCAGGCCGCGTGGCGAGGCCGTGGCGAGCAGGCTGTCCTGTTCGGTGTGCGCCAGCCCCTGGGTCTGCAGTGCCCGGGCGCTGGGCGCGTGGTGGGTGTCGTGCACCAGCAGACGCGGCTGGGCATCGTGCAACACCTGTTGCAACTCGGGCACGGCCAGCCTGAAGTTCAGCGGCAAAAACATCGCGCCCAGCCGGGCACAGGCCACCAGCGTGACCAGTTGCAGCGGGTGGTTGAAGCCCAGCCAGGCCACGCGATCGCCCGGCTGCACGCCCCAGCCGGACTGCAGGTGTGCGGTCACACGCTCGACGTGCCGCCAAAATTGGGCGAAGTCACAGGCCAGGGTGCCGCAGGCCTGGCGCGCATCCCCCCGGAAAGTGATGGCCGGCGCGCTGCCGCACGTTTGTGCCAGCTGCGCGAATCGCGCGGCAATTGGGCTGCTTTCCTGGGCCTGCATCACGCGTCTTTTTCACCGGGCTCGTACAGCGCTTCGCGGCCGATGCGGTCCATGCACAGCTCGGCCGTCCAGGGCAGCATCAGCGAGCCGCAACGCGCATCGCGGTACAGGCGCTCCAGGGGCAGGCTCTTGAGCATGGACTGGCCGCCGCAGGTGCGGATCGCCAGGCGGGCGATGTCCTGGGCGTTTTCCATGATGGTGTGCTGCGCGGCATAGGCCCGCAGGCGGGCGGATTTGCTGGGGTCCACCTTGGCGTCTTCGATGGCGCGCAAAAACAGGTTGCGGGTTTGTTCGAGCTTGATGAACATCTCGGCCACCGCGATCTGCTTGGTGGCGAACTGGCGGCGCTTGACAGGCCCGGTGCCCGGGATTTCGCCGCGCAAATAGGCCACGGTGAAGTCGTACGCAGCTTGCGCGATGCCCATGTAAGTCGGCGAGAGCGTCATGAACATGTGCGGCCAGCGGCTGGCGGCCTGGAAATACAGGCCCTGCGGCATGAGCGCGGCATCGTCGGGCACGAACACGTCTTTGAACACCAGGTTGCGCGAGACCGTGGCGCGCATGCCCAGCGGGTCCCAATCGCCTTCGACCGTCAGGCCCGGCGCGGTGCGGGGGATGGCCAGGTACAGCGTGTCACGGCGCGACAGGTCGGCGCCCTCTTTCTTTTCGGTGCACAGCACGCCAAAGTAGTCGGCCGCATCCGACAGCGAAGCAAAGATTTTTTTGCCATTGATCTTCCAGCCCCCCGGCACCTTGACGGCCAGGGTGCCAAAGGGCTGGGCGCCCGCGGCGGCGGCACCGCCTTCGGAAAAGGGCTGGGCGTAGATCGCACCGTCTTTCACCACACGGGCAAAATGCGTGGCCTGGTGCGTGCGGTGGATGGCGCGCTGTTCGGGTGTCATCTCCAGGTCTTCGGACAGCAAGCCGCTCCAGAGCATGGTGCAGACGTGCATGTTGAAGGTCAACGCCGTGGCACCGCAGTAGCGGCCGATCTCGGCCGAGACCATGGCATAAGTGGCGTAGTCGGCACCTTGTCCGCCATGCGCTTCGGGCACGCACAGCGCCAGCAGGCCCGCATCGCGCATGTCGGCGTAGTTGGCAAAGGGGAACTGGGCGTCGCGGTCGAGCTGCGCGGCACGCGGGGCGAATTTCTCGCGGCCCAACTGGCGCGCGAGTGCCATCAGCTTGTGCTGTTTGTCGGTCAAGGGATAGTCGTCGCCACAGATGGGCATGACGCTGGGCAGGGCGGGTGGCTGGACGGGGGCTTGCACGTCGCTCATGTTGGCATGTCCTTCAAGAATTTTTCGAGTTCGGCGTTGAACGCCTCGGGCTGTTCGTGGTGCAGCAAATGGCCAGCCCCGGCCAGGCAGGCGTAGCGCGCACCCGGGATCTTGTGCGCCATGCGCGCCACCACATCGGCAGGCGCAGCGCGGTCGTGCTCGGCGGCCAGGCACAGCACGGGCACGGTGATGGTGGGCAAGGCCGCGCGTTGCTCAAACTGGACCAAGGCCTGCAGGGCGGCGCGGTAAGTGGCGGGCGGCACAGCCGACATGCTGTGGAGCGCCGACAACAGACCGTCGGGCATGGTGTGGGCGCCATCGCCCCCCGGTGCCGCCAGGCTGGGGATCAGCTTCTCGGCGATCTGGCCCATGGTTTTGCCCGCTTCCAGCGGGGCCAGGCGCTGCGCCAAAAACTGCTTTTGGAAATCCCCAGCGCTGTGGCCAAAAGCCGGGCTGCTGGCGGCCAGCAGCAGGCCACGGATGCGCTCTGGATTTTGCGTCCAGGCTTGCAGGGCGACCATGGCCCCCATGCTGTGGCCGACCAAGACGGCTTGGACGATGTGCGCCGCGTCCAGCATCTGCCAAAGGGCTTGCGCCAGCTGCGCGAAGTCATAAGGGCTGACCATGGGGCTGTCGCCATAGCCGGGCATGTCCCAAGCCAGGCTGCGCCAGCCCAAAGCGGCCAGATGCGCTTGCTGCGGGGCCCAGCCCTGCCGGCCACCGCCCACGCCATGCAAAAAGACCACTGCGGGCTGGGTGGCCAGCCCCCATTCGGTGAAGGCCGGTGTGCTCATGCCAGGGCCGCGCTCACGACTTGGCCCGCATCGACCACCACCGACTCGTCCAGCCGGATGGTGCAGCCGCGCAAGGGCAGGTCAAAGTGGCCCAGGGTGTGGCGCCCGGCCACCTCGTTGGCCCCGGTCGAATACAAAAAGTTGCCCGCAAAGGCGCGCAGCTCGGTGCCGTTGCAGTCGCGCTTGTCGTAAAAGGCCATGGCGTCCCAGCGCGCTGCAGGGTTCAGGCCAAAGCCGACGTGGGACACCGCGTAGCAGGCGCGGTGGCCCTCCGCGTCTTCCCAGGCCCTCCAGTAGCCGCGCATCATGTCCGCATCGACGCCCTGCCCCTCGATGGCCACGACGTTGTCGTTGTCGATGGTCAGGCGGATCGTGTCGCGCACATAGCGTTTGAAGGTCAGGTTCACATCGCCGGGGGCCATGACCAGTGTGCCGTTGACACTGCCTGCGGCCGGGAAAGCCAGCGCCAGCCCGCCAGGCCAGTGCGACACCATGCCCGGCTTGGGGCAATAGCCCCAAACACCGCCCACCACGGCTTGTTGACCAGCCTGTTTCAGGTTCACGCGCAGGTCGGTGCCTGCGGCAGACGTGACGTGCATCTGCTGCGCGCCGCGCAGCTTCTTCATGGCGGCACGCACCACGCCTTCGAGCGCCGGATCGGGCACGGTGCGCTCCAGGATTTCAGGGTGCTCGTTGGACACCATGAGCAGGCGCGGCCTGTGCCCGTCCACACCCTGCATGATGCTGGGCAGCTCTGGGGCGTGCAGCAGGCCTTCGACGGTGCAGTCCACCACCAGGTCGGCGCGGGCCAGGGCGGCCACCACCGGGCCCAGCTGCGCGATCGCATCGCTGGCCCCTGTGGAACGCACAGGCGCGGGGGCGGTGAGTGCGGGCGTGGTCAAAGTGAGCTCAAACACCTGGGCCCCCAGGCTCTCGAGGGCCAGACGGGCCAGATCGACGTTCACCCGGCGGGACTGGGTTTCGGCCAGGATGGCGACCACCTCACCCGGCTGCACTTGGCACAAGGTGAAGGTGCGGACAAAGGCCGCCAGCCACTTGTGTTCGATTTTTTCCACCAACATCTGTGTCTCCTGAAAGCCGCCATCGGCGCGACCATGAAAGGCCTGCGGATCAGTTTATATGAATTTTCATGTAATCTGGGGGATGCTGTCGAACCCAGCTGAACCCTTGGAAGAGCGCCGATGACAACACCCCGCGGATTTGTGGACGACTACCTGGCTTACCTGTTGGCCCGGGCCAGCCATTTGATGTCCAGCGAATTCCACGCCGTGGTGGCGGCCAAAGGGCTGAGCCTGATGGAATGGCGCGTGATGGCCAGCCTGTCGGGCAAGGACGCGCTGAGTGTGGGCGAGTTGGCCGACATCGTGCTGGCCAAGCAACCGACGGTGACCAAGCTGGTGGGGCGGATGGCGCAAGCGGGTTGGGTGCAACGCTGGGATGCCCCGCATGACAAGCGCCAGTCGCTGGTGCGGCTGACGCCCGCCGGGCAACGCAAGGTCAGGCCCCTGCTGGCGCAAGCGCGGGCCCACGAGTCGCAGGTCATGGCCGATTTCCAGCCGCAGGCGGTGGACCAGCTCAAACAGGTGCTCGAGCGGCTGATTGCGGCGCGGGGATAAAGGTTTTCAGTCGGGCACCACCGCCGTCGCCTCGATCTCCACCAAGGCCCGGTCTTCCACCAGATCGGCCACCTGCACCAGGGTCATGGCCGGGTAGTGCTTGCCGATGACCTGCTGGTAGACCTGGCCCAGCGCTTTGCCGCGCGCCAGGTATTCCTGCTTGTCCTTGACGTACCAGGTCATGCGCGCGATGTGTTGCGGGCCAGCCCCTGCGCACGCCAGCGTGTCGACGATGTTTTGCAGGGCCTGGCGGCACTGGGCCACAAAGTCGTCGGTCTCGAACTGGGCCTGGCCGTTCCAGCCGATCATGCCGGCCACAAACACCAGGCGGCCGCGCGCTTCGATGCCGTTGGCATAGCCTTTGGCGGGGGCCCAGCCTTCGGGTTGCAAGACGTTGAACATTCCGATTTCCTTTATTCAGTTGGGGACAGAGCTAAAGATCTGTCCCACAAGGTTGTTCAGATGGGGACAGCGCTGAAGATCTGTCCCGCAAAGTTATTCATTGACAGAAATTTGACGCAGCTTGAAACGCTGCAGTTTGCCGGTTTCGGTGCGGGGTAAGGCGTCGATGAAGACCACCTTGCGCGGGTACTTGAAGGGGGCGATGGCTTGCTTGACGTGCTCTTGCAAGGCCTTTTCCATGGCCGCATCGCCGATGTGCCCAGGCTTGAGCACCACAAAGGCTTGCACGATCTGGCCACGGTCCTCGTCGGGCATGCCCACCACGCCGCACTCGGCCACCGCCGGGTGTTGCAGCAAGGCGCCTTCGACCTCGGGTCCGGCGATGTTGTAGCCGGCCGAGATGATCATGTCGTCATTGCGCGCCTGGTAGCTGAAGTAGCCGTCAGCGTCCATGACGAAGGTGTCGCCCGGCAGGTTCCAGCCGTTTTTCACATAGTCTTGCTGACGCGGGTCGGCCAGGTATTTGCAGCCGGTGGGGCCACGCACCGCCAAGCGCCCCACGGTGCCGGGCGGCACGGGCTGCATGGCCTCGTCCACGATCTGCGCCACATAACCGGGCACCACTTGGCCAATGCTGCCGGGGCGCACCTGGGCACCGGCACTGGAGATGTAGATGTGGATGACCTCGGTGCCGCCAATGCCATCGGTCATCTCGATGCCGGTGGCCTGCTTCCACAACTGGCGGGTGGCATCGGGCAAGGCCTCGCCTGCCGAGACAGGGTGCTTCAAACTGCGCAGATCGTGCTGGCGCGCCAGCGCCGCCATCTGGCGGTACATCGTGGGGGCGGTGTAGCACTGGGTGGCCTGGTACTTGGCGATGGTTTTCAGCAAGGTCTCGGGCGTGTGTTTTTCGAGCAGCACCGTGCTCGCCCCATGGCGCAGCGGAAACGCCAGCAGCCCCCCCAGGCCGAAGGTGAAAGCGATCGGCGGCGTGCCGCACACCACATCGTTCTCGTTCATCTGCAGGATGTGGCGCGGGAACAGGTCGCACATGGCCAGCACATCGCGGTGGAAATGCAGGGTGCCTTTGGGCTGGCCGGTGGTGCCACTGGTGAAGGCGATCAGGCACACATCGTCACGGCTGGTGGGGTGGGCGGTGAAAGCGCCATGCTGGCGCGCCATGCGCTGCTCCAGGCCATCCAGGGCCTCGCTGCGGAAATGCACCACCTGTTTCAAGCCAGCCACATGGCTGGGGTGGCCGGTGTCCATGCAATGCTGCAACTCCTCGGCCAGCAGGCTGTCGCACAGCGCTGCGCTGATCTGCGCTTTGCCGATGATCTGTGCCAGCTCGCCCGCGCGCAACAGCGGCATGGTGGGCACCGCCACCAGGCCCGCCCGGATCGCGCCCAGCAAACAAGCGGCCATCATGGGGCTGTTGCCCCCGCGCAGCAAAATCCGGTTGCCCGGCACCAGGCCCATGTCCTGGGTCAGCACCTGGGCAATGCGCTGGCTCTTGCCCTGCAACTGCGCGTACGTCCAGCTGAAGTCGCCACCCCCCGTGTGGAAGTCGCTCACGCCATGCAGCGCGATGCGATCGCCACGGCCTTCACGCACATGCCGGTCCACCAGTTCCACCGCGCAGTTGGTCTGGTCCGGGTAGTCCAGCTCGGGCCGGTCGGCCACGAACACGGGCAGCTGGTCTTGGGGCGGCAGCCGGTCACGCGCGAAGGTGTCGGCGTGGCTGCTGGGCAGCAGGTTGTTCCAGTCGCTCATGTCTCCTCCAGGGCAAATGTTTGGCTTCGATCGGGGCGAAATTGTTCAAGGGGTGAGCCGGGCGCCTCATGCTGTGGGTACACAGAAATCGGCGCCCGGCTCACCCCCCGAACAATCTCGCTGCAGTTCATCGTGTCTTGCTGCAACCACTGCGGCAGTCGGGTGGGGCGTGGCGCGGGCTGACGATTTCTGCGTACCCGCAACATGAGGAAGCTCGCGCCACGCCCAGCCCGACGGAAAAAGGCACAACACCTTGTTCACCTCTTCAGCAGGTCTTTGCCAATGATCAGCTGCTGCACCTCAGTCGCCCCTTCGTAAATCCGAAGCGCCCGAATCTCCCGGTACAGCGACTCGACGACCACACCTTTTTGCACACCCATACCGCCGTGCATCTGCACCGCCATGTCGATGATCTGCTGGGCGTTCTCTGTCGCCGTCATCTTGGCCATGGCCGCCTCGCGGGTGATGCGCCCGCCCTGGTCGCGCAGCCAGGCGGCACGGTAGGTCAAGAGCGTGGCCGCGTCCAGCAAGGTGGCCATGTGCGCGATCTTGGTCTGGGTGATCTGAAAGTCGCCCAGGCGCTGGCCAAACATCTGGCGCGAACGCGCCCTGCCGATGGACTCGTGCAAGGCCCGTCGCCCAAATCCCAAGGCGGCCGCGGCCACCGAGGTGCGGAACACGTCGAGCGTGGCCATGGCCACCTTGAAGCCCTGGCCGGCCTCGCCAATGCGCTGCACGCCAGACACCTGGCAGTGGTCGAACTTGAGCGTGGCCAAAGGGTGCGGGGCGACCACGTCGATGCGCTCTTCGATCGACAGACCGGGCGTGTCCGCATCGACAATGAAAGCCGTGATGCCGCGTGCGCCGGGCGCTTCGCCCGTGCGGGCGAACACCACATAAAAATCGGCAATGCCGCCGTTGCTGATCCAGGTCTTGCGGCCGTTCAGCACATAGCCGTCGGCCGTGGCGGTGGCGCTGCACTGCATGGCGGCCACGTCCGAGCCCGCATCGGGTTCGCCCAGGGCAAAGGCCGAGAGAGCTTGTCCGCAAGCCACCCGCGGCAGGTAACGCTGCTTCTGCTCGGCGTTGCCCATCAGGCTGATGGCGCCTGTGCCCAGACCCTGCATCGCGAAAGCAAAGTCCGACAAACCGTTGTGAAAGGCCAGGGTTTCGCGCAACAGGCAAAGTTGGCGCGTGTCTATGACGTCCGATGCCGCGCCATAGGCGGTGCCGGACACCGTGTGCCTGAGCCAACCGCCGCTGCCCAGCAGGCGCACCAGACGGATGCACTCGGCGTCGACGGCATCGCGGCTCTCGTCGTGGTGCGCGTTCGCCAGGTGCGCCTGGCACCAGGCGTCCAGCCGCACCTTGAAGTCGCGGTGGCTGTCATCAAAGAAGGGCCAGTCGAGTTCTGGCGGGTGGGATGGGGCCGTGCTGGACATGCTTCAGTCCCCTTCAAACACCGGCGTTTGCTTGGCCACGAAGGCGTGGTAGGCCCGGTGGAAATCGTTGGTGGCCATGCAGATGGCCTGGGCCTGGGCTTCGGCTTCGATCGCTTCGTCCACCCCCATGTTCCATTCCTGCTGCAGCATTTTCTTGGTCATGCCGTTGGCAAAGGTGGGCCCGGCCACCAACTGGGCGGCCATGTTTTGCGCCTCGCTCAACACACCGTCTGGGCTGCACACCCGGTTGTAAAAACCCCAGCGCTCGGCCTCCAGCGCCCCCAGGCCGCGCCCGGTGAACAGCAACTCGCTGGCACGCCCCTGGCCGACGATGCGCGGCAAGAGTGCGCAGGCGCCCATGTCGCAGCCGGCCAACCCGACCTTGTTGAACAGGAAATAGGTCTTGCTACGCTCGGTGCCGTAACGCATGTCCGAGGCCATGGCCAGAATTGCGCCGGCACCGGCGCAGACCCCGTCGATCGCCGCGATGATGGGCTGCGGGCAGGCCCGCATGGCCTTGACCAGGTCCCCCGTCATGCGGGTGAAGGCCAACAGCCCCGGCATGTCGAGTTGGGTGAGCGGGCCGATGATCTCGTGCACATCGCCGCCCGAGCAAAAATTGCCGCCTGCGCCGGTGATGACCACCGCATGGATGTCGCTCGCATAGGGCAAGGCGCGGAAGAAATCGCGCAACTCGGCATACGAGTCGAAGGACAGCGGGTTTTTGCGCTCGGGTCGGTTCAGGCAGACGGTGGCCACCCCGGCCTCAACGGACAACAAAAAATGCGCTGGCTGAAAATCGGCCATGGGCTGGTTGTGGCGTGGCAGCTGTTGGGGCTGGCCTGGCAGGTAGCGTTGGCTCATGGACTCTCCTGGTGGGGTGCCGGTTGTGGGTGGGCGATGCCAGGACTGGCTTTTGCGTTTTTCAGGGTGCCCAGCAATTGGTGCAGGTGCTCTTGCTGCTGTGCAGACAAGGGCGAGAGCAACTCGACCACCCAGCGCTCGTGGGCGCTGGCCATGGCGGCAAAGGCTTTGCGCCCTGCGGGCGTGAGTTGCACCGCGTACGCACGGCGATCCCCCGGCTGGGCATGCCGCTGCACGAGTTGTTCGTTTTCCAGCTGGTCCACGATGCTGGTGACGTTGCCACCCGTGACCATCATGCGGCGCGAGAGCTCGCCCATGGACAGGCCTTGCGGCTCCCGCTCGAGCTGGGCCATCAGGTCAAAGCGCGGCAAGGTGATGCCAAACTGTTCGCGCAGGCGCTGGCGGATGGTGTCTTCGATGCGGGTGGTGGCCGACAGCAGCCGCAACCACAGGCGCAGCGAGGCATGGTGGTCGGCGTGTGCGCGCACCTCCATGTCCACCGCTGTCGCCACACCACTGGGCCAGGCCTGCCCCGGGCTGCCACCCCAGGGCGCTGGGGTTTGCGCGTTGCGCTTGTCCATGCTCATGCCACCATCTCCCCGCCATCGATGGCGATGGCCTGGCCGTTGATCGCGTCGCTGCCGGCGGCGCACAGCCACAGCACACTGCGCGCCACTTCGTGCGGCTGCACCAGGCGCTGCTGGGGGTTGCGGGTGGCCAGGGCCTGGCGGGCTTCGGTCTCGCTCTTGCCGGTTTTGGCCGAGATGTTGTGCACCGCTTCTTGCACGATGTCGGTGTCGGTGTAACCCGGGCACAGCGCGTTCACCGTCACGCCCTTGCGGGCCAGCTCCAGCGCCAGGGCTTTGGTCAATCCGACCACGCCATGCTTGGCCGCGACATAGGCGCTCACATAGGCATAGCCCTTGAGTCCCGCCGTGCTGGCGATGTTGACGATGCGCCCGGGGGTGCCACCGCCTGGCACACTGGCCGCTTCCAGCATGCCCGGCAGCACGGCTTGGATGCAGTGGTAAGTGCCGGTGAGGTTGACGTTCAGCATCTGGTGCCACAGCGTGGCATCGGTCTTGGCAAAGGGCTGGCTGTGGGCCTGGCCGGCGTTGTTGACCAGGATGTTCACGGCCCCCAAGCTGGCGTGCGCCTGTTGCACCGCCGCTTGCACGCTGGCCATGTCGCTCACGTCCATGGGCGCGATCCGCACCGCCAGATGGGGGACCTGCGCGCGCAAGGCTTCGGCCTGCCTCTGCAAACGTTCTTGCGAGCGGCCACACAGCGTGAGGCGACATCCGGCCTGGGCCAGTTGCAGCGCGATGGCTGCACCGATGCCAGAACCTGCGCCGGTGATGAGGGCATGGCGGTCTTGCATGTCAATCGCCCTTGGTGGCCGACTGCAGCGCACGCTCGCGGGCAAAGCTGGCCCCCAGCTGCGCTTGACCCGACACATAGGGACGCGGCCAGTCGATGTCCTTGTAGCCGATGCGCGCGGCTTCGGTCAGTGTCCAGGCCGGGTTGGCCAGGTGCGGTCGGGCCACGGCGCACAGATCGGCCCGGCCTGCCGCCAAGATGCTGTTGACATGGTCGGCTTCGGAGATCGCTCCGACGGCGATGGTGGCGATGCCCGCTTCCTGGCGAATCCGGTCGGCAAACGGGGTTTGGTACATGCGCCCATAAGTGGGCTTTTGCCCTGCACTGACCTGGCCCGACGAGCAGTCGATCATGTCGGCCCCAGCGGCCTTGAAGGCAAGGGCGATCTCGACCGCATCGCGGGGTGTGGTGCCGCCTTCCACCCAGTCGTGTGCAGAAATGCGCACCGACATGGGCAGGTGTTCAGGCCAAACCGCACGCATGGCGACAAAGACTTCGAGGGGGTACCGCAAGCGCTGGCTGAGCGAGCCCCCGTAGTCATCTGTGCGCTGGTTGGTCAGCGGACTGATGAAGCTCGACAGCAAGTAGCCGTGGGCGCAATGCAGCTCCAGCCAGTCGAATCCGGCTTGCGCTGCACGCTCGGTGCTGCGCACAAACTCGGCCGTGACGCGGTCCATGTCGGCACGGGTCATGGCACGCGGCACCTGGCCAT
Organism: Comamonadaceae bacterium; assembly: GCA_027490555.1. GTDB lineage: Bacteria > Pseudomonadota > Gammaproteobacteria > Burkholderiales > Burkholderiaceae_C > Limnohabitans_A. The sequence goes on from JAIXXW010000354.1 coordinate 14,476, forward strand.
GCGGCAAATACGGCAGCGCAGAGGCGGCGATCAGGGGCCAGTTGTCCTCGCCGTCGTTTTCAGGAAGCGGCTGGTCCATGCCCGCGCCCTGCCAGGGTCGGCAGCTGGAGCCTTTGGGGCCCGCATGTCCAATCTGCAGTCCGATCTTGGCGTCCGTTTGGCTGTGCACCCACCCGGTGATGCGCTGGAAATCCTGGGTGTGGCTGTCGTTCCACAAACCAGGGCAGCCGTGGGTGATGCGACCGTCCGCACTCGGTGCGGTCATCTCCACCATCACCAAGCCTGCCCCCCCCATGGCCCGTGCACCCAGATGCACCAGGTGGTAGTCCCCGACCCGGCCTTCCTGGGCCATGTACTGCGCCATAGGCGACACCACCACGCGGTTTTTGAGCGTGACCGAGCGCAAGGTGTAGGGCGTGAACATGGGTGGACGAACACCGGGCTTGGGCGTGCGCCCTGCAAACCAGGCCTCGTAGCCTTCCAACCAAGCTTTGTCGCGCAGTCGCAAATTTTCATGGCTGATGCGTTGGCTGCGGGTGAGCATCGAGTACATGAACTGCTCGGGCTCGAGCTGGTCACAGTAACGTTCACCGCACACCTCGAACCACTCCATGGCGTTCCAGGCCGCATTTTGCAGACGGACCACATCGATCGCACGCACGGTCTGGTACTGCCGGAGCACCTCGGGTATGCACTCAGGCGTGTCTCCCAGGGCCTTGAACTGGCGCACCAACTCGATGGCATCCTCGAGCGCGAGTTTCGTGCCCGAGCCGATGGCAAAGTGTGCCGTGTGCACCGCATCCCCCATCAGCACCACATGGCTGTTGCCGTTGAAATGCGACCAGTTGGCGCACCGGATGCGCTGGAAATTGAGCCAGGCCGAGCCCCGCAGATGGCGGGCGTTGGTCATCAGCTTTTCCCCTTGCAGGTTCTTGGCAAACAGCTGCTCACAAAAAGCGATCGATGCGTCCTGATCGGCCTTGTCCAGGCCATGGGCGCGCCAGACGTGCTCGGGACATTCGACGATGAAGGTGGAGGTCTTCTCGTCAAATTTGTACACATGCGCCTGAAACCAACCGTGCTCTGTTTTTTCAAACAAGAAGGTGAATGCATCGTACAGCCGCTGGGTGCCCAGCCAGATGAAGCGGTTGGGCCGGGTCACGATGTCGGGTTGGAACACCTCGCTCAGCCGGCTTCTCACACGCGAATTGACACCATCGCTGGCGATGACGAGGTCAGCATCCGGGAAATCGAGGTCCGACTGCACCTCTTGCTCGAACAACAGGCGGACACCCAGTTGCTCACAGCGTGCCTGCAAGATGTTGAGCAGTTTTTTGCGCCCGATGCCGACAAAACCATGCCCCCCCGAGCGGATCACACGGTCCTTGAAATGCAGCTCGATGTCATCCCAATGGTTGAAGGCCTGTTGCACCTCCTTGGCGGTCTCGGTGTCCCACTGGCGCATGTTGTCCAGGGTCTGGTCCGAAAAAACCACCCCCCAACCAAATGTGTCGTAGGGCTTGTTGCGCTCCACCACCGTGATGTCATGGTGGGGGCCGAGCTTTTTCATCAGCAGCGCAAAGTACAAACCTGAGGGGCCGCCCCCGATGCACACGATTTTCATGACCACCTTCCTGTTGGACCCGCGTTCAGGCCATTTCATTCAAGGCCATATATTTGAAGCTTGAAGTATTTAGCTCCAAAAAGGTGTCGTCAATCGGGTGTTTACCCGTAGCAGGAACTGAGGAGGGGAGGAGCCATGCGATGGCAAGAAAAGCACCGCACAAAGCAAAACGCCCCACCGGAGGGTGAGGCGTTTTGGGCTGTTAGAAGCCTGACGATGTCCTACTTTCACACGGGAACCCGCACTATCATCGGCGCTAAGTCGTTTCACTGTCC
>JAIXXW010000117.1 GCA_027490555.1 Comamonadaceae bacterium
ATCAGCTTCACCGCCACGCAGTTCAACCAGGCCGGTGCGGTCGTCTCGGTCTACACCGACGGCAGCGTGCGCGTGAACCACGGCGGCACCGAAATGGGCCAGGGCCTGCACACCAAGGTGTGTGGCCTGGTGGCCCGTGTCCTGGGCTTGCCCGCTGCGCAGGTGCAGGCCAGCGCCAGCGACACCGACCAGGTGGCCAACGCCAGCGCCACCGCAGCTTCCAGCGGCACCGACCTCAATGGCCGCGCTGCCGAAAACGCCGCGCTGCAGGTGCGCCAGAACATCGCCGCCTGCATCGCCCAGGCCGATGGCTGCCCGCCGGATGCTGTGCGCTTTGCAGGCGGGCAGGTCATCACCCCGGTGCGCCAGCGCAGCTTCACCGAGGCGGTGCAGTACGCCTATGGCCAGCGTGTGCAGCTGTGGAGCGACGGTTTTTACGCCACGCCCAAAATCCACTACGACCGCACGACCCTGAGCGGCAGGCCGTTCTACTACTTCGCCTACGGCGCGGCCTGCAGCGAAGTGGCCATCGACACCCTCACGGGGGAATACCGCGTGCTGCGCACCGACATCCTGCACGACGTGGGGCATTCGCTGCACACCGAGATCGACATCGGGCAGATCGAAGGGGGCTTTGCGCAAGGCCTGGGCTGGCTGACCACCGAAGAACTGGTCTGGAACGCCCAGGGTGAGCTGCTCACCAAGGGGGCCAGCACCTACAAGATCCCCACCGCCGCCGACATGCCCGCACAACTGAACATCGCGCTCTGGCACGAAGCCAACCGCGAGGACAATGTGGGCGGCAGCAAGGCCGTGGGCGAGCCGCCTTTCATGCTGGCCATCAGCGTGTTCGAAGCCCTGCGAGACGCCATCGGCGCCACCCGCCCCGGCCGCACGCCCATCCGCCTGGACACCCCCGCCACACCCGAGCGCGTGCTGGGCGCTATCCTTGGCCCTTGATGCCTGATGACGACGCTGCCCATGCAACACACCGCCCCACTGACCGAACAGCAAGGCTGGCGTGCGGGCCTTTTGTGGTTTCCTGACCCGCAACACCCACAGGCCCGGCACGAGAGCGACGCGCTGGTGGTCACCGCCCGCGAGGCCGACGGCGTTGTGCGCATCCAGGCGATCGGCCCGCACCGCGAACTGGCCCCGCAATGGCCCGAGCTGCCCGTCACCCACTGGCCCGGCCTGTGCATGGCACCCGGCTTTGTCGATCTGCACATCCACTACCCGCAGACCGATGTGATCGGCTCACCTGCCGACGGTCTGCTGCCCTGGCTAGAGCACTACACCTTCCCGCACGAAAAGCAGTTGGCCGACCCGGCCCGTGCGCAGGAGGTCGCAGGCTTTTTTCTGGACGAGCTGATGCGCCAGGGCGTGACCACCGCCCTGTGTTTTGCCACCGCCCACCCCGCGTCGGTCGATGCCTTCATGGCCCAGGCACAACAGCGCCACCTGCGCATGCTCAGCGGCAAGGTGCTGCAAGACCGCCACAGCCCCGACGGCCTGCGCGACACCGACACGGCCTGGAGCCTGCGCCAGACCGAGGACCTGATCCGGCGCTGGCACGGCGTGGACCGCCTGGGCTACGCCATCACACCGCGCTTTGCGCCCACCAGCACGCGCGAACAGCTCCATGGCGCGGGCGAGATCGCGCAGCAGTATCCAGAGGTCTGGGTCCAGTCGCATGTGGCCGAAAATGTGGATGAAATCCGCTGGGTGCACGAACTGTTCCCAGAGGCCCGCAGTTACCTCGACGTGTACGACCGCGCCGGCCTGCTGCGCCAGCGCTCGGTGTATGCGCACTGTATCCACCTGGACGATGCCGACCGCCGCCGCATGGCCGAGGTGGGCGCCGCGGCTGCCATCTGCCCGACCAGCAACCTGTTTTTGGGCAGTGGCTTTTTTGACTACCCCGCCGCAGATTCGGCCGGTCTGCGCTGTGGCCTGGCCAGCGACGTGGGCGGCGGCACCAGCTTCAGCCCCTTCCACACCATGCATGCGGCCTACACCGTGGCCCGGCAAAACGTGGGGCGACCCGGCATCGGCCTGGCGCCCGAACACCTGTGGTGGCAACACACCGCTGGCGCTGCCGCGGCGCTGGATTTGAACGGCCAAGTGGGCAACCTGCTGCCCGGTGGCGAAGCCGACTTTGTGGTGCTGCAACCCCGGGCCACGCCGCTGTTGGCACGCCGCACCGCGCAGACCGAGACCCTGGCCGAATGGCTGTTTGCCATGGTCGTGCTGGGCGACGATCGCCTGATCGCGCACACCGTCATCCAAGGCCAGATCGCTGCGTCTGCGCGCATGTCCGACAATGGGGCATGAGCAGCGACAACGAACACCCGATTTTCGATCCCTATCCTGCCCAGCGCGAGTCGGTGCGCCGGGGCATTGCGCAGTTTCAAGAGCGCCTGAAAGCGGCGGGCCATGATTTCAGAGAGCCCCCACCCGAGCCCACCTCGTGCTGCGGTCGCGGCTGCAACGGCTGCGTGTGGGAGAGCTACGACGCGGCGCTGATGTTCTGGTACGAGGACGCGGGCGCCTTGCTGGCGTGATGCCCCAGGGGCTTTGCGCTGTCGCCAGACCTCGGTGGACGATGGCCAGCGCCAGAAGGTGCTGCAAGGTCGATCAGAACAAACCCAGCTGACCGACCGCAGAGGGTGGCCTGAAGCCATCGACATTCCAGGTGTGCCGGCTGCGGTTGAGGCCCAGCCGACGGCAGGCCTTTTCAAAACGCTGGGCGATCAGATCGGCCCAGATCCCTTGTCCGCTGCGGCGCGTGGCGAAACTGGCGTCGTAGTCCTTGCCACCGCGCAGATCCTGGATGCGGGCCATCACCCGGGCGGCACGGTCCGGGTAGTGCAGGTCCAGCCATTGGCGAAACAGCGGCGACAGCTCCCACGGCAGGCGCAACACCACATAAAACGCTCTGCTGGCCCCGGCGTCACGGGCCGCTTCGAGCACCTGCTCCATGTCGTCGTTGATGAACGGAATCTGTGGCGACACGCTCACCCCCACCGGGATGCCCGCGTCGGCCAATGTGCGGATGGTGCGCAGCCTGCGCCAGGGTGCGGCTGCGCGGGGCTCCATGCGGCGGGCGAGGTCTGCGTCGAGGGTGGTGACACTCACGCTCACCGCCGCCTGCCCGCGTGCGGCCATGGGCGCGAGCAGATCGATGTCGCGCTCGATCCCACTGCCCTTGGTCACCACCGCCATGGGGTGGTGGCAGTCGTGCAGGACTTGCACGATGTCGCGCGTCAGGCGCAATTCGCGGTCCAGCGGCTGGTAGGCGTCGGTGATGGTGCCCAAGGCCATCAGCGCGGGTTGGTAGCGCGGCTGGGCCAGCTCGTGCACCAGGCGCGCGGCCAGGCCTCGCTTGGCGATCAACCGGGTTTCAAAATCCAGCCCGGGCGACAGGCCCAGGTAGCTGTGCGAGGGACGGGCATAGCAATAGCTGCAGCCATGCTCGCAACCCCGGTAGGGATTGATCGACACATCAAAGCCAATGTCGGGGGAGGTGTTGCGGCTGATCGCGCTTTTGGCGTCTTCCCAGGTCCAGGTGGTGGCGATGCCCGGGGACGTTTCTTCCTCCAGGTGCCAGCCGTCGTCAAAGGGTTCGCGCTGGTCTTTTTCAAACCGGTGCGCCAAATGCGTGGCGCTGCCTCGGCCTTTGATCGGGTTGATGGGGATGGGGATGGGCATGGGCGATCTGTTCATAACTGTATATTTATACAGCATTTACACGCATCCCACACCCCCTCTCGACCGTGGCGGGCCGGCCCGGCACGGTCGTGGGCATGGCTCAAAGCGAGAAGGCAGCCAACAGGTCCTGCAAAGCGGTGGGTCGCACCACGCGGCACACGTCCTGGCCATCGCGCAAAAGCACCAGCGTGGGCCAGAGCTTGACGCGGTGGTGGCGCCCCAGCGCACGGCCCGGGCCGTCTTCGATTTTGAGGTGTTGCCACTGGGGGTGCATGGCCACAGCCTGTGCGATCAGGGGCTGGGCGGCGCGGCAGTGGCCACACCATTCGGTGCCAAATTCCAGCAGCACCAGGCCCGGCATGGCCTGCAGCTCGGCCAGGCTGGGCGCCTCGGCGGCGCTGCGATAGGGTTTGAAAGGGCTCATGGTCTCTCGCCGGTGGTACAGAACAAACGGGACACGGTGGTGCGCAGCCACTGCAGGCAGGGGTCTTTGTCGAAGCGGGCGCTCCAGTGCATGGACACGGTGAAATCGCGCAGGGGCAACTCCGGCTCAATCAGGGCCAAGCGGCCGGCCTCGGCAAAGCCTTGCGCAAAATTGCGCGGCATCAAGACCGCCAGATCGCTGCTGCGCACGATGCCCGGCAGCGACAAGAAGTGGCTCACCGTCAGGCGCAGGCGGTGCTGCCAGCGCATCAACTCCAGGATGCGCAGCGTGTCCGAATGGGTGCGCACGGCGGCAAACTCCAGCTCGGCCAGCAAGGCTTGCACCGCATCGGGCGCAGCCTGGGCTTTTTGCAGTTGCGCCCATCGCCGCGCCACCGGATGGCCCTGGCGCATCAGCACCACATAGCGGTCGCTCATCAGGGGCTGCTGCAGGGTGTCGTCCACCTCGGGCAAAAAACCCAAAGCCAGATCCAGCTGGCCGTTGTCCAGCGCAGGGGCGATCTTGTCGTGCGGCAAGGGCATGGCCTCGAGCCGCATGCCCGGTGCATGGCGCTGCAGGGCCAGCACCAGCTCGGGCAAAAATCGCGCCTCGCCAATGTCGCTCAGGTGCACACGCAGCACGCGGCGGGAGCGCTGCGGGTCAAACACCTGCGAGGCATTGAGCGCGTCCTCGATCGTGCCCAAGGCCAGCTGCACCGCCTGGGCCAGCCGGTCGGCACGGGGCGTGGGCCGCACGCCCGCGCCACTGCGCTCGAACAAGGCATCACCCAGCACCGCGCGCAAACGTGCCAGGCCCTGGCTGGCCGCCGGTTGCGACATGCCCAGCTGCTGCGCGGCCAGGCTCACGTTGCGGGTGCGCCAGACCGCGTCAAACAGGCGCAAGAGGTTCAGGTCCAGGTCTTTGATATTCATTCAATGCATACCGTTTATTCAAAACATTTTATGTGCTTATATGTAAGATGGTTTTCATAACTCATGTAGGAGCCCACCCCGTGGGCGATGGTGTTCATGGCCGTTTGCCAAGCCCATCGCCCACGGGGTGGGCTCCTACACACGGGACAGCAACAACGCAAGGAGCATGCTGTGGAAGTGTCGTTTCACGAAGAAATCAAGGCCCTGCGCATGGGTGCAGGCGAGGTGTTCCATGGCGAGGGCATTTTGGCCATCACCAAGGGCCTGCTGCAGTCGGGCGTGAGCTATGTGGGGGGTTACCAGGGTGCGCCGGTCTCGCACCTGCTGGATGTGATGGTGCAGGCCAAGCCCTACATGGACGAATTGGGTGTGCACGTGGAAGCGTGTTCCAACGAGGCGTCGGCTGCCGCCATGCTGGGCGCGTCGATCCACTACCCGGTCCGAGGCGCGGTGACCTGGAAATCGATTGTGGGCACCAATGTGGCGGCCGATGCGCTGTCCAATTTGTCATCGCCCGGCGTCACCGGCGGCGTGCTGATCGTGGTGGGCGAGGACTATGGCGAAGGTGCCAGCGTGATCCAGGAGCGCACACACGCCTATGCGCTCAAGTCCGGCATGTGCCTGCTCGACCCGCGCCCCGAACTGGGCCAGATGGTGAACATGGTGGAGCACGGCTTTCGGCTGTCCGAAGCGTCCAACATGCCGGTGATGATGGAGTTGCGCATCCGGGCCTGCCATGTGCGCGGCCAGTTCCTGGCCAAGGACAACCAGGCCCCCAGGCTGTCCAAAAAACACCTGATCGATGAGCCCGCCGGCTTCAACTACATGCGCCTGGCGCACCCGCCGGTGACCTTCGCGCAGGAAAAACGCAAGGTGGAGCACCGCCTGCCGGCAGCGCGCCAATACATTGCCGAGCAGCGGTTGAACGAACACTTCGAGGGCACGACCCACCGCCAACTGGGCCTGATCGTCCAGGGGGGCCTGTACAACACCCTCATGCGCACCCTGCAGCAGTTCGACCTGGCCGATGCCTTTGGCGTGTCCAGCCTGTCGGTGCTGGTGCTGAACGTGACCTACCCCCTGGTGCCCGACGAGCTGGTGGATTTCTGCAAGGGCAAATCGGCGGTGCTGCTGCTGGAAGAGGGCCAGCCCGAATACATCGAGCAGGAACTGGCCCTGATGCTGCGCCGGCTGGACCTGCAGACGCCTTTGCACGGCAAGGACATGCTGCCTTCGGGCGGTGAGTACACCGCCGAAATCATGGCCCAGGGCCTGCTGAAATTTCTGGACCGGCACCAGGCCGATGCCGTGCCCGAAGCCACACGCCAGTGGCTGGCGAGCAACGGCGAGCGGCGCCAGCAGGCGCAGGCCCAGCTGGGCAGCCCGGTGCCCGCGCGGCCGCCGGGCATGTGCATCGGCTGCCCCGAGCGCCCGGTGTTTTCTGCACTCAAACTGGCGCAACAGGACGTGGGCCCGGTGCACATCGCGGGCGACATCGGCTGCCACGCGCTGGCCACCTTCGAGCCGTTTTCCTTTGGCCATTCCATCCTGGGCTATGGCATGAGCCTGGCCAGCCGGGCCGGGGTCTCACCGCTCATGAAGCGGCGCGTCTTGTCGGTGATGGGCGATGGCGGCTTCTGGCACAACGGCCTGCTCACGGGTGTGCAAAGTGCGCTGTTCAACGGCGATGACGCGGTGCTGCTGATCTTCAAGAACGGCTACACCTCGGCCACCGGCACACAGGACATCATCAACACCCCGAGCGACATCGCCAAGGAATTGGCGGGGGACAAGCGCCAAAGCATGGTGCACACCAACCAGACCATCGAGTCCACCCTCCAGGGCCTGGGCGTGCAGTGGCTGCGCACGGTGCACACCTACGAAGTCAGCCGGATGCAGGCCACGCTGACCGAAGCCTTCACCACCGAGTTTCAGGGCCTGAAAGTGATCGTGGCCGAAGGCGAATGCCAGCTCGAGCGCCAGCGCCGCATCAAGCCCTGGCTGGCTTCGCTGCTGTCCCAGGGCGAGCGGGTCGAGCGCGTGAAATACGGTGTGGACGAAGACGTGTGCAACGGCGACCACGCCTGCATCCGCCTGTCGGGCTGCCCAACCCTGACCCTCAAGGACAACCCCGACCCGCTCAAGGTGGACCCGGTGGCCACCGTGATCGACGGCTGCGTGGGCTGCGGCCTGTGCGGCGAAAACGCGCACGCGGCCACGCTGTGCCCGTCTTTTTACCGCGCCGAAGTGGTGCAAAACCCCAAGTGGCACGAACGCCTATGGGCCCGCTGGCAAAGCCTGGCCACACGCTGGCTGCAACCGGCCTGACACCCCGACACGCGCGAGGACAAAACCATGACCCAACCGATTTCGATTTTGCTGTGCGCCCTGGGGGGTGAAGGCGGCGGCGTGCTGGCCGACTGGGTGGTCGACGTGGCCCGCCACGCAGGCCACCCGGCGCAAGCCACCTCCATCCCCGGTGTGGCGCAACGCACCGGCGCCACCACCTACTACCTCGAGGTCTACCCCCTGCCCCACAGCCAGTTGCAAGGCCGCACGCCCGTGCTGGGCCTGAACCCGCTGCCGGGCCGGCTCGATGCCCTGGTGTCGTCCGAACTGCTCGAGACCGCCCGCCAGATCGGCAACGGCCTGGCCTCGGCCGAGCGCACCCTGGTCATCAGCGCCTCGTCCAGGGCACTCACCACCGCCGAAAAAATGACCATGGGCGACGGACGCCGCGCCGAAGGCCCGCTGCTCGATGTGATCGCCGCCCACAGCCTGCGCCACCATGTGATGGACATGGCCAGCTTGTGCCAGCAAAGCGGCACCCTGGTCAGTGCGGTCATGCTGGGGGCGATGGCAGGCAGTGGTTTGCTGCCTTTTGCGCGGGCACACTACGAGGCCGTGTTGGCCGGGCCCGGCAAAGCGGCGCAGGCCAGCCTGCGTGGCTTTGGGCTGGCCTTCGATCTGGTCACGCGCCAGCGCGAACAGGCCCGGTATGTGGAAAGTGTCCTGCAGCCTGCCAAGCCTGAAGCGGCGGCAGTGGCGGCCTTGCCTGCGGATGTGGCGGCGGCCTTTCCGGCCGCATTGCACCCCTTGATGGGCCTGGCCCACCAGCGCCTGGTGGAATACCAAGGCCCGGCCTATGCCCGCCTGTATGTGCAGCGGCTGGCACGCTTGCGCGATGTGGAATCCCAGGTGGGCGACAGCACGCACGCTGTGACCCTGGAGACCAGCCGCTGGCTGGCGCTGTGGATGGCGTTCGACGACATCGTGCGCGTGGCCGACCTGAAAAGCCGCGCCAGCCGCTGGAGCCGGGTGACGCAAGAGGTCAAAGCCCAAGAGGGCGATGTGCTCAAGGTGTACGACCATTTCAAGCCCGGCGTGCCCGAGCTGGCCGCGCTGTTGCCCCAAGGCCTGGCCGATCGCTTGCTGCGCTGGGACCGCGCCCGGGTGGCGCGTGGCCAGGCGCCCTGGTCCATGCCCCTGAAGGTGGCCCGGCATGCCCTGTGGGGCATGGCCAGCCTGCGCCTGCTGGCCAGCCTGCGCGTGCTGCGCCCGCTGGGCAGCCGCTATGCCACCGAGCAAGCCTTGATCGAGGAATGGCTGGGCGGCATCGAGGCCGCCACACGCCAGTCTCCTGCGCTGGGTCTGGAGTTGGCGCGTTGCGGGCAACTCATCAAGGGCTACGGCAGCACCAACGAACGCGGCAAGGACAACCTGCTGCACATCCTGCGCCATGTGTGCGGCCCCAGCTCGGCCGTGCCTTTGGCCGAACGTGCCCAGGCGGTGGCCCGCATCCGCCAGGCGGCTTTGCAAGACGAGGCGGGGCAGGCGCTCGACCAGGCCTTGCTGCAGCACGGCGCACCTGCGCGTCCGGTCAAGGAACAACCGGTGCTGTGGATGAAAAATCCCAGGCTGCAAAAATCCTGAAGCCGCCGTCGCCAAAAATCAGACGCCGGCCAACTCCCGCAGCCCCTGCGGGTTGGGCAAACCCAGCACCCGGCCGCCACCGCTGATCAACTGGCGCTCGCGCAAGTGGCGCAGCACGCGGGACAAGGTCTCGGGTGCCATGCCCAGTTCGGCGGCGATGTGGCGTTTGCGCTCGGTCAGCCGCACCGCCAAAGCACCCGCCGGATCGACCGGTTCGGCATGGCGCAGCAGCCACGCTGCGCAACGCGCATCGGCGTCTTTGGCCAGGCGGCTGACCGCCATCTCGGTTTGTTGGCGCTGCGAGCGGGCCATGTCCAGCAACAGGGTTTGCGCGCTGGCGGGCAGGGCATGCACCTCGGTCAAAAAATCCGGCACGCGCACGCACTGGCAATGCACCTCGGTCTCGGCCACCGCGTCGATGGCATGCGGCAGACCCAACAGGCCCGAAGCGGCCTCCAGCCAAAAAGGCCCCTCGACCACGCCCAACTGGTGCGCCATCTGTCCCCCCTGCAACACGCCCAAAACCACGCGACCCCGGATCACATGCACGAGGTGGTCGACCGGTTCGCCACGGTGCAGCAGCACGGTGCCTGCACGCAGGGTGCTGGCAAATGGTGGGCCACAAGGCAGGGGGGGCAAAGGAGGCAAAGAAGACACAGTGGGGTCCAACATGGTGCCCATGAATGTGCCAGAGCCTGCGAGGCGGCGATTTGACTCACATCAAAGCCGTCGATCGGCGCGCCTTTGGTCCAGCACAGACCCCGGCTTCGGTTCCGTCCCAGCAGCGACCGTGCCCGTGGGGCGCGCGGTTCAGGCCTGCAGCGTGAAAGCCTCGTGCACGGCCGATTGCACCCCACCGCCCAGGATGGCACCACCGCCGGCCACGTAAATCCAATCGCCAATCGCCACGGCCCCCACAGCGTGTCGCGGGGTGGGCATCGCCGCGTGCGACTGCCAGCTGTCGGTCTTGGGGTCGTAGCTCTCCATTTGGCCGAACACGGTTTGCTGGCCCGGCCGATTGATGATGCCGCCCTCGCCGCCCATGGCAAAAAGCCGGTCCCGGTACACCACCAGGCCATGGCCCGAACGGGCTGTGGGCAGGGGCGCGCGCAGCTCCCAGGTGTCACGCTCGGGCAAATACACATGGTGCAAGGCGGTGTTGTACTCGAAGGTGTTGAAGCGCCCGCCCACCACATGGATGCGGTTGTCGTGCGCCACGCAGCCCACATGGTCGCGCGCGCCCGGCAAGGGCTTGCGGCGGCTCCAGCGGTCGGCCTGGGGGTCGTACACCTCGTGCCAGCCGACACTGGCCCGCTCATCCGTGGGGGCGGCGGCACCGCCAATCAAGTGCAGCTTGCCTGCCAGCACCACGGCGGCTGCAGCGCCACGCGCACGGGGCATGGGCGCCACCGTGACCCATTTGTCCTGGCTGACCTCGTACACATACGCGTGCGCATCGGGATTGCGGTTTTGCTCGATGAAACCGCCAAAGGCATAAATACGCCCGTCCAATGTGGCCACGGCCACGTGGTTGGCACCGCGTGGCAATGCCGCAGCGTTGTGCCAGCGATCGGTGGCCGGGTTGTACACATGGTGGTAACCCCGGTCCACACGCCCTTCCCCATAGCCGCCGATCACATGCAGACGACCCGCCCATTCGGTGGCCCAGGCCATCTCGCTGCGCGGGATGGGCAAGGCGGCTTTGGGCACCCAGCGGCCTGCGGGCCCCTTGGGCGCAGGGCTGTCGAACGAGCGCTGTGCCGTCTGGTCTGGCGTCAGGTGGTGCGGTTGCCCCCCTTGCAAACGGGCATAAGGCTCTGCCGACGAAGGCAACACCGGCAAATCGGGATGGTGGTGGTGGTGCGCCTGGGACCAGGCCACGTCCATGGCCAGGGCCGAGGTGGCTGCGAAAAAGCTTCTGCGGTTGAGGGTCATGCCATGTCTCCTTGGAACATCACAACACCAGCATCGCCCTGAAATCGTTCACATTGGTGTGGGTGGGCCCGGTGATGACCAGGTCGCCCAGCGGCTGAAAAAAGCCATAGGCGTCGTTGCGCTGCAAATGATCGGTCACTTTGTACCCCAACGCGGCTGCGCGCGCCAGCGTGTCGGGGCTGACCCGGGCCCCGGCGTTGTCTTCGATGCCATCGATGCCGTCGGTGTCGGCCGCCAGGGCCCAGACACCGGGCTGGCCTTGCAGGGCCTGGGCCAGGCCCATGCAAAACTCGCCGGCCCGGCCGCCGCGACCGCGTGGCGTGCCCGCAGGCTGGGGCCGGATCGTCACGGTGGTCTCGCCACCGCTGAGGATCACGCACGGTTTGACGAAAGGCCCCAGACCCCTTGCCGCAGCCCGGGCCAGCGCCGCGTGCACCTTGCCCACCTCGCGCGATTCACCTTCGATTTCGTCGCTCAGGATGTAGGCCTGCAGCCCCATGTCCCGCGCAGCAGCGGCAGCGGCCTCCAGCGATTGCTGGGGTGTGGCGATCAGGTGCACGCTGTGGCCTGCAAACACGCTCGAGCCAGGTTTGGGCGTTTCCCAGACGCCCGACTGCAAAGCCTGGAGCACCTCATCGGGCACGCTGATCGCATAGCGCTGCAGGATGGCCAGCGCGTCGGCGCAGCTGCTGGCATCGGGCACGGTGGGGCCACTGGCGATGATGGACGGGTCATCGCCCGGCACGTCGCTGATGGTGAGCGTGACCACCCGCGCCGGGGCACAGGCTGCGGCCAGGCGCCCGCCCTTGATGCGCGAGAGGTGTTTGCGCAGGCAGTTCATTTCGGCGATGTTGGCCCCGCTGGCCAGCAACTGGCGGTTGATGTCCTGTTTGATGTGCAAATCCATGCCTTCTGCGGGCAAGGTCAGCAGCGAAGAGCCGCCACCCGAGATCAGGCACAGCACCAGGTCGTCGGTCGTCAGGCCCTGGGTCAGGTCCAGGATGCGCTGGGCCGCCTGCAAACCAGCGGCATCGGGCACGGGGTGCGCCGCTTCCACCACCTCGATGCGCGCGGGCAGACCCACCGGCCGGGCGGGTGTGTGGCCGTAACGCGTGACCACCAAACCCGACAGGGGGGCATCGGCTGGCCACAGGGCCTCGACAGCCTGGGCCATCGCGCCACCGGCTTTGCCAGCGCCCAGCACCAGCGTGCGCCCCTTGGGGGGCGGGGGCAAATGGGCGGCGGTGTTGTGCAGGGGCAAGGCGCGTTGCACCGCCACATCGTAGAGGTGGCGCAACACGGTTTGGGGATCGGTCATGGGCGTCTCGGCTCAGGCGAAGAAACCCCGAGGATAAAGGGTTTCGTGCTTGCCTCCATGAGGCCCCTGATCAGCATGTTTTCAGTCGGCCTTGATCTGGGCTTCCTGGATCACGCGACCCCAATAAGCGAGCTCCTTGCGCGTGTAGTCCCCCAGCTGTCCAGGTCCCATGTGTTCGACCAGGGTGCCGGCGTCTTCGGCTTTCTTCCTCACCTCCGGATTGGCCAGGATCTTGGCAAGTTCATTGTTGAGCAGCTGCACCACCTCGTTGGGTGTACCGGCAGGCGCGTACAAGGCAAACCACGAGTCGAGCGTGAAGTCCTTGAGATCCACCTCTCGGGTGGTGGGCACCTGGGGCAATGAGCTCAGCCGTGTGGCACTGGTCACCGCCAGTCCTTTGAGCTTGTCGGCCTTGATGTGCTGAACCACCGAGGCGGGCGTGGTGATGAACAGGTCCACCTGGCCACCCAGCAGATCCTGCACCGCCGGTCCAGCGCCCTTGTAAGGCACATGGGTGATCGAGGTACCGGTCATCTGCTTGAAGAGTTCAGCCGCAATGTGCTGAATCGAGCCATTGCCTGAGGAAGCATAGTTGAGCTTGCCCGGATTGGCCTTGGCAAAAGCGATCAGTTCACGCATGTTGTTCGCTGGCAGGTTGCCCCTGATCGCAAACAACTGTGGCGCTCGGGTGAGCATGGCAACAGGCGCGAAATCCTTGATCGGATCCCAGCCTGTCTTGCTGAACAAATGCGGGTTCCCCACCTGAAAACCGCTGTAGGCCAACAGCAGCGTGTAACCATCGGGCCTGGCCCTGGCCACCAGTTGGTTGCCGATGTTGCCTGAGGCCCCTGCCTTGTTGTCCACCACCACAGGTTGACCCAATGCACGCGACAGGGGCTCGGCGATCAGCCGCGCCGTGAAATCGGTGGTGCCACCCGGTGCGCTGGGCACCACGATGGTGATGGGCTTGTCCGGGAATTTGCCCTGGGCCATTGCGGCCTGACCACAGACCAGGGCCATCCAAGCCCCTGCAGCGCTCAGGATCCATTGACGTCGTTGCACAGTTGTCTCCTTGTGTGAAAAATTAGAAACAGGAAAGGACAGAGACCGACCTGATGGCCGCCTCTTTTTCAATCGGTCGATTTCAG
Organism: Comamonadaceae bacterium; assembly: GCA_027490555.1. Taxonomy (GTDB): domain Bacteria; phylum Pseudomonadota; class Gammaproteobacteria; order Burkholderiales; family Burkholderiaceae_C; genus Limnohabitans_A. Next base: position 13,402 of record JAIXXW010000117.1, read on the forward strand.
CCACCGGGCGAGTTCGGAGGTCACCGCCTCAGGCTGCTCGATGGTCGAGAGGTGACCGCAGCGCTCGATCACCTGGAGTTGCGCGCCGGGCACACAGGCGGCCATGGCTTCGTGGTCGGCCAGCGGGGTCACCGGGTCCTGGCGGCCGCACATGACCAGGGTGGGCACGCGCACTTGCTTGAGGTCGGCGTGCGAATCGGGCCGCCCCAGCATGGCCGTCTGCTGCTTGAACTGCCCCTGGGCGCCCACGCTGCGCGCCATGCTGCCCACCAGCGCAGTCAAGGCGGCGTCCTGCAGGTGCTCGGGCCAAAGCCAGCGTGCGGGCAGCTCGGGCACCAGGGCCTCGATGCCGCCCTGACGCACCGTCTCGATGTCCCGCAGCCGGCCCTGGCGCCGCGCCGGATGGTCGGCCACGGCCGTGGTGTCGATGAGCACCAGACGTTCGAGCCGTGGCCGTGCGCAGCGGATCGCCTCGAAAGCGACGTAGCCCCCCAGCGACAAGCCAATCCAGGTGAAGCGCTGCGGCATGGCCGACAGGACTTGCTGGGCCATGCCGGCCATCGAGTCGTGTTCGCGAAACACAAACACCCTGCAGTCGTAGTCCGCCTGCAAGGCAGCGATCTGGTGCGCATACAGCCGCTCGTCGCTCAGGTGGGCGCACGCAAAGGCCAGCGCTGGTCGTGTGCTCATGGTGTGCTCGCTTTCAGGTGGCTCGGGCTCAGGCCAGCTCGGAGATTTCGATCAGGTTGAAGTCCGGGTCCCGCACATACACCGAACGGATTTTCTGCGTCGCGCCGGTGCGCATCACCGGTCCTTCGATGATCGGCCAGGCCGCCGCCTGCAGGCGCTCGATCACCTGGGCCAAAGGCACCGAGGCGATGAAGCACAGGTCCATGGCGCCGGGCACCGGCAAATGCGCCTTGGGCTCGAACTCCGAGCCCTGCACATGCAGATTGATCTTCTGCTGGCCAAACTTGAATGCCCTGCGTTCGACAGGCGGCGTGCCCCCCACAAAGGTCTCCAGTTGCATGCCCAGCACACGGGTGTAGAAATCCACGCAAGCTGCTTCGCGTGCGGTGGTCAGCACCAGGTGGTCGAGGTGATCGATCATGACAATTCCTTTTTCAGTTCAGCCACCGCAGGTGGCGCAGGGTGCACATCGGTGATGCGGCCGCTCTTGGCGACCTGCCCGGGCACGGCATGGCCCACGATGTCGGGCAGCCCACGGGCAATCGGCAGCAAGCGCGCCAGGTCCATGCCCGTGTCGCAGCCCATGGCGTCCAGCATGTGAACCGCGTCTTCGCTGCAGATGTTGCCGCTGGCCCCCGGGGCATAGGGGCAACCGCCCAAGCCGCCCAAAGAGCCATCGAAACGCACGATGCCCGACTGCACCGCCGCCAGCACATTGGCCAGCCCCATGCCGCGCGTGTTGTGGAAATGCAGCGTCAGTTGCAAGGCCGCAAAGCGCGCCTGCAGCGCCTCGCACATGCGTGCGACCTGTGCAGGGTGGGCCATGCCCGTGGTGTCGCAAATCGTCAGGCCCCGCACGCCCAGGTCGGCAAAGCGCTCGGCCCAGCGCAACACCTCGGCCTGCGGCACATCGCCCTCCATCGGGCAGCCAAAACAGGTGGACAAAGACACATTGATCGGGACTTGCGAGGCGTAACGCGCGACCACCTCGCGCAAGGCCGCAAAGCTGTGCTCACGGGGCATGCGCAGGTTGGCCAGGTTGTGCGTTTCCGAAGTGGACATGACCAGGTTGAACTCGTCCGGGCGGGCCTCCATCGCCCGCTCGGCGCCCCGCAGATTGGGCACCAGCACGGTGTACTCCACCCCTGGCACACGCACGATGTGCCCCATCACCTCTTCGGCGTCGCGCAGCATCGGGATGGCCTTGGCCGAGGTGAACGAAGTCACCTCGATCTTGGCGTAACCGCACTGGCTGAGTGCGTCGATCAAGGCCACCTTGGCGTCCGTGGGCACAAACGCCGGCTCCATCTGAAAGCCGTCACGGGTCACCACCTCGTTGAAATGGATTCTGGGCTTCATGCGGGTGCCCCCACAATGCCGCGCGCTTTCAAGGTCTGGATTTGCTCGGCGCTCAAACCCATCTCGGTCAACACCTGGTCGGTGTCCTGGCCCAGCTGTGGGGCCAGGCGGCGGTGTTGGCCCGGGGTGAGCGACAACTTTGGCACGATGCCGGGCACGGTCATGGCACTGCCGTCATCCAGGGTGATGCTTTGCAACATGCCGCGCGCCTGGTAATGCGGGTCGGCGGCGATGTCGGCCACGGTGTAGATGCGCCCCGCGGGCACGGCAGCCCGGTCCAGTGCCTCCAGCACTTGGGCCACCGGGCGCTGGGCGGTCCAGGCGCTGATGGCGGCGTCGAGTTCCTCCACACGGGCGACCCGGCCGGTGTTGTCGGCCAGCGCCGGGTCGTTGGCCAGGTCCGGACGTTCGATCAAGGCCATCAGGCGTTTGAAAATGCTGTCGCCATTGCCCGCCACCAGGGCATAGGCACCGTCCTGGCACAGGTAGGCGTTGGTGGGCGCGATGCCTGGCAAGGCGCTGCCTGCGGGTTCACGCACGGCCCCGAAAGTGCTGTATTCGGGCAGCAGACTCTCCATGCAATTGAACACCGCCTCGTACAAAGCCACATCGATGACCTGCCCTTGGCCGGTGGCATGCCGGTGCTGCAAGGCCAGCAAAATGCCAATGACCCCATGCAAGGCCGACAAGGTGTCGCCGATGCTCACGCCCACACGCACGGGCACGCGGCCCGGCTCGGCGGTGAGGTGGCGCAAACCGCCCATGGCTTCGCCAATCACACCAAAGCCCGGGCGATTGCGGTAAGGCCCGGTCTGGCCATAACCGCTGATGCGCAGCACGATCAAGCGCGGGTTGCTGGCCATCAGCAACTCGGGCGACAGGCCCCAGCCTTCGAGCGCACCGGGTCGGAAGTTTTCAATCAGCACATCGGCCTCGCAGGCCAGTTGGCGCACCAGGTCCTGGCCCTCGGGTGTGCGCAGATCCAGCGCCAGCGAGCGCTTGTTGCGCGACTGCACCTGCCACCACACCGAGGTGCCGTCCTTGAGCATGCGCCATTTGCGCAGCGGGTCACCACTGTCGGGGGGCTCGATCTTGATGATGTCGGCGCCAAAGTCGGCCAGGGTTTTGGCGGCAAATGGCCCAGCGATCAGCTGGCCCAGCTCCAGCACCTTCAAACCCGCGAGGGCATGGCGGGTGGGGGTCTTGGATTCGTCAGGGGGGGTGTTCATGCGCCACAGTGTCGGATGGATGCCCTGTGACGTCTATTGGTGATTGGGTCAGGCAGCCTTCGCATTTTGTGAAGGCGCATGCAGGAAATCCCTGAAGTCCGCCACCCAGGCATCGGCCTCCTTGCGGATGGCCACTTTCAACTGGCGTTGGGCCCAGTCGTCCTTCAGAGGACGCCAGCTCAGGGGCATGGCCTGCACGATGGGCAAAGCCGCCAGCTTGGGCAAGAGCGCGATGCCCAGACCCGAGGCCACCATATGGCCCACCGCATCAAAGCTGCGCACCTGCATGCGCAGCTTGAGTGGCCGGCCGGCCGCCATGGCCGCGCTTTGCTGTTGCTGCAGCAGGGCTGCGCCGGGGTTCAGGCTGATCCAGGACTCGTCCAGGGCATCGGCAAAAGCCAGGGGCGATTTGCCCACCAAGGCGTGGCGCTTGGGCAAGATGAGCACCAGTTCGTCCTGCCGGAAATCCTGCACGTCCAGGCCCTCGGTGTCGGGGCCTTGCACAAACACGCCCACATCGGCGCGGCCTTCGCGCAAGGCCTGCACCACCTGCTCGGACACCTGCTCTTCCAGATCGATCTGCACTTCGGGGTGCAGCTGGGTGTACTGGGCCATCAGCGGGGGCAGGAACTGGTTGATGGCGGCCGTGCCTGCAAAAAGCCGCAGATGGCGGGCGATACCTTGGCGCAAATCGCCCAGCTCACTGAGCAAGCCATCCATCTCTTGCAAAAGGGCCAAACCCCTGCGCATGAAAATCCGCCCAGCCGGGGTGATGCTCAGGCCGCGCGAGTGCCGCTCAAACAACTGGCTGCCCGTGGCCGATTCCAGGTCCTTCAGTCGCCGGCTGGCGGCCGGCAGCACCAGATTGCAGCGCCGTGCCGCCGTGGTCAGGCTGCCGGTCTGGGCGCACAGCACCGCCAATCGGATCGAGACGAAATCGAAACGCGCCAGGTTGTAGTCGGGCCAGGACATCGGCGCATCAACCCCAGGTCTTGTGCTGGTGCATGGTGCTGCAAGCGCTGCCGATGTCCTGCCTGGGGCATCAATCCGCGTAAACGCCAGCGGCCTTGATGACCGGGGCCCACTTGGCCACCTCGGACATCACAAAGGCTTTGTGGCCTGCAGGATCGTTGCGGGCATCCGTGATGACGGTGGCCCCGCCCGCCTCTTGCTTGCGGATGAAGTCAGGGTCTTTGACAGCGGCCTTGAGCGCATCGTTGAGCTTTTTCAGCACGGGTGCGGGTGTGCCCCTGGGTGCATACAGCCCTTGCCAGATGGTGACCGAGAAGTCCTTGAGCCCGGCTTCCTGCATGGTGGGGTTGTCTTTGAGCACCGGTGCGGTCAGGCGCACGGGCGTGGTCACGGCATAGGACTTGACGCGCCTGCCTTCGATCTGGGGAATGGTGGTGGTGGTCTGGTCACACATCAGGTCCACCTGGCCCCCAATCAAATCGGTCATGGCAGGGGCGGTGCCTTTGTAGGGCACCGAAGTCATGTCCACCTTGATGGTGGATTGAAACAACATGCCGCACAGGTGCGAAGCCGAGCCAGGACCGGCATTGGCGATGTTGATCTTGCCCTTGTTGGCGTTGATCCAGGCCAACAATTCGGTCATGTTGTTGGCCGGCAAATTGGGGCGGCCAATCAGGTTCATCGGGTTTTCGCTGACCAGACCGATGTACTCAAAATCTCTTTCCACGTTGTAGGGCAAATTGCGAAAGAAAGTGGGCAAGGTCGCCTGGGCAATGTGGGTGAACAGCAGGGTGTAGCCGTCGGCCGGGGCTTTGGCGACCTTGTTGGCGCCGATCGAGCCCGATGCACCGGCGGCATTGTCGACCACGATGCTGTGGCCGCCCAAGAACTTGCTCATGGACTGGGCCAGGTCGCGCGCCGCCTTGTCGGTCGGGCCGCCTGCCGCATAGGGCAGGACAAAGGTGATGGGCTTGCTGGCGACCGGGAAATCCTGCGCCACAGCGTTGAAAGACAGCATGGCCGCACAAGCCCACGCCAGAGGAAGAAAACGAGATGTCATGGTCAAGCCTTTCGTAGGGGGAGGGACACAAAGAAAATATTCAAAACGCTGTGTGCATGATGCCAGATCGGCATCAAGCCAAAGCCTTGCACACCGCAGCAGTCACATCTGCGGTACGGGCTTGGCCGCCCAGGTCGCCGGTGTGCAGCGCAGGGTTGGCGGTGACGGACTCCACCGCCTGCATCAGCCGCTGGGCAGCCGCTTGCTCGCCCAGGTGCTCCAGCAGCATCACCACCGACCAGAAGGTGCCCACCGGGTTGGCCAGGCCCTTGCCCATGATGTCGAAAGCCGAGCCATGGATGGGCTCGAACATGCTAGGGAAACGGCGCTCCGGATCGATGTTGCCCGTGGGCGCAATGCCCAGGCTGCCGGCCAGTGCGGCCGCCAGGTCGCTCAGGATGTCGGCATGCAAGTTGGTGGCGACGATGGTGTCGAGCGTGGCCGGGCGGTTGACCATGCGGGCCGTGGCGGCGTCGACCAGTTCCTTGTCCCACTTCACATCGGGAAACTCTTTGGACACCTGCACGGCAATCTCGTCCCACATCACCATGGCATGGCGCTGGGCATTGCTCTTGGTCACCACCGTCAGCAGTTTGCGCGGACGTGACTGCGCCAGGCGGAAGGCATAGCGCATGATGCGCTCCACCCCGGTGCGGGTCATGATGGACACATCGGTGGCCGCCTCGATCGGGTGACCTTGGTGCACGCGACCGCCAACGCCAGCGTACTCGCCCTCGGAGTTTTCACGCACGATGACCCAGTCCAGGTCTTGGGGTGTGCAGCGCTTGAGCGGCGCATCGATGCCCGGCAGGATGCGCGTGGGGCGCACGTTGGCGTACTGGTCAAAGCCCTGGCAGATCTTCAGGCGCAAACCCCACAGCGTGATGTGGTCGGGGATGTGCGGGTCACCGGCCGAACCGAACAAGATGGCGTCTTTGTGGCGCAGGGCATCCAGGCCATCGGCGGGCATCATCACCCCATGCTGGCGGTAGTAGTCACCCCCCCAGTCAAAATTTTCAAACTCGAAGCTGAATTGGCCACAGGCTTGGGCCAAGGCCTGCATGACTTCCTGCCCTGCGGGCACGACTTCTTTGCCAATGCCGTCTCCGGGGATGGTGGCGATGCGGTAGGTTTTCATGGGTGCTGCGAAAGTGAAGTGAAAGAACACCCGATTTTGTCCAGCCGCATGCGCCACAAAAACCCTAAAATTCAATCCACTGTTAACTTGCTTTCAACAATGAAATCCCGCCTTCAAGCCGCCGATCTGGGCTTTTTCTCCACCCTGGCCATGTCGGGCAGCCTGAGCGCGGCTGCACGGGAGTTGAGGATCACCACCGCGGCGGTGAGCAAACATTTGTCACAAATGGAAGCCCGCTTGGGCCTGTCTCTGGTCAACCGGACCACCCGCCGCATGAGTTTGACCGTGGAGGGCGAAACCGTGCTGCGCCACGCCCGCCGCATCCAGGCCGAGATGGCCGAGCTGGAGCAACACCTGGGCACCAGCCGGTCCACGCCCAGTGGCCTGTTGCGCATCAACGCCACGCTGGGCTTTGGACGAGGCCACATCGGGCCTTTGGTCAGCCGTTTCGTGCGGCAATACCCGCAAGTCGAAGCGCAGCTGCATTTGACGGCCGATCCCCCCGCGCTGACCGACGACGCCTTCGATGTGTGCATCCGCTTTGGACCCCCACCGGACACCCGGGTGGTGGCCCGCAAGCTCGCCGACAACCAGCGCCTGCTGTGCGCCTCGCCGGCCTACATCGAGCGCCACGGCGAACCGAAGAACACCGCCGAGCTGGCCAGGCACAACTTCATCAGCATCCGCCAGGGCAATGAGGCCTACGGCGTGATCAAGCTCATGCGTGGCCGACAAGGCCAGGTGCAGACCCTCAAGACACGGGGCAACCTGACCACCAACGATGGCAGCATCGCCGTGCAGTGGGCGCTGGACGGCCAAGGCATCTTGCTGCGCGCCGAATGGGACATCCGCCACCACCTGGCTCAAGGCCAGCTGGTGCAGCTGCTGCCGAACCACCGCACCCCGGACGCGGACATTTACGCCATCTACCCGGCGCACCACAAATCGGCGGTCCGGGTGCGGGCCTTTGTCGATTTTCTGGCCGATGCTTTCAACCCGGCGCGCCCGTGATCGGGGCGCTGGCCCTAAAATTTCTGCTTCTGCACAGCCCGGGATGCGCGGCAACGTGGTGCTCGCCCAAGTCTTGACGACCAAGACCCGGGGATTCGGCCATGACATGTTTCAACCCTTGGATCCATTGCCATCGAGGACCTGTCCATGACCCGCTTGCTCATCCACCGCGCCGCTTGCATCGCCACCATGGACGATGCCCACACCGAACTGCAGGGCGCCTCGCTCTTGATCCGCGATGGCCGCATCGAGCGCATCCTCCCCGCCAGCGAAAGCACCGACGAACTGCAAGGGCAGGTGGACGAGGTGATCGATGCCCGCCGGCATGTGGTGGTGCCGGGCCTCATCAACACCCACCACCACATGTACCAATCGCTCACGCGGGCGATTCCGTCGGTTCAAAACGCCGAGCTGTTCTCGTGGCTCCAGGGCCTGTACCCGATCTGGGTGGGCCTGACCCCCGAGATGGTGCGGGTCTCGGGCCAGGTGGCCATGGCCGAGCTGCTGCTCAGCGGCTGCACCACCAGCTCGGACCACCTCTACATCTACCCCAACGGGGTTCGGCTGGACGACAGCATCGAAGCGGCGCACACCATCGGCATGCGCTTCACGGCCACGCGCGGCAGCATGAGCGTGGGCCAGTCACAAGGCGGTTTGCCGCCCGACCGCGTGGTCGAGCAAGAACCCGCGATCCTGAAAGAAACCCAGCGCCTGATCGAGACCTGGCACGATGCCAGCCTGGGGTCGATGACGCATGTGGCGGTGGCGCCCTGCTCGCCCTTCAGCGTGAGCCAGGACCTGATGCGCGAATCGGCCAAACTGGCGCGCGCCCACGGCGTGCGCCTGCACACCCACCTGGCCGAAAACGACCACGACATCGCCTACACCCGCGAGAAGTTCAACTGCACCCCCGCGCAATACGCCGAGGATCTGGGCTGGGTGGGCCACGACGTGTGGCACGCCCACGGTGTGAAACTCGACGAGGAAGGCACCTACCTGTTTGCCAAAACCCGCACCGGCATCGCCCATTGCCCCTGCAGCAACATGCGCCTGGCCAGCGGTATCCTGCCCCTGCGCCAGATGCTCAACGCGGGCGTGCCGATCGGACTGGGTGTGGATGGCAGCGCCAGCAACGATGCAGCCCACCTTCTGAATGAGGCCCGCCAGGCCATGCTGCTGGCGCGGGTGGGCAAGGCGCTCGAGCCCTTCGGTTGTGACCATGGCCCGAGCGACATGACGCCGCGCGACGCACTGCGCCTGGCCACCCGGGGCGGTGCGCAGGTGCTGGGCCGCGCCCATGAGCTGGGGCAGATCCAGCCGGGCTACTGCGCCGACATCGCGATGTTCCGCACCGACACCCTGGGCATGGCCGGCGGCGCGGTGCACGACCCGGTGGGGGCGCTGCTGCTGTGCGCCAGCGACAGCGCGGACTACACCATCGTGAATGGCCGCGTGGTGGTGCGCCAGGGCCAGATCACCACCGTGGACATGGGTCCACTGCTGGAGCGGCACAACCAGCTGGCCAGGCAACTGGCCTTGGCTGCGGCTTGAAGCCGCGGCCAGGCTGCAAGGTTTGGATCAATCGACCTTGGCGCCGGCCACAAACCAGCGCCCGATCATGGCGCGTTCTTCATCGCTCATGCCGGTGGCATTGCCCATGGGCATTTGCTTGGTGACCACCACCTGCTGGTAAATGTTTTGGGCATGCTGTTGGATCTGCGCTGGGCTGTCCAGACGCAGGTTTTTCATTTGCACCTGGGCGCCGTGGCAAGCCACACAATGCTGGTCCACCAAGACCTTCACCTGGGCAAAACCCACCGGTGCTGCCGGTGCTGCCGAGGCCACAGGGGCTGCCGGTTTGAGGGCCACGATCACAGCCAGGATCATCACCACGCCCACGGCGGCAAACGGCCAGGGGTTGCCGGCGCGACCCAGGTGGAAGGCGTGCCGCTGCACAAAGAACTGTCGGATCAGGGCACCGGCCAGCATCATCAGAAACAGCAAGATCCAGCGGTGTTCGTGGGTGTACAAAAAGCTGTAGTGGTTGCTCAACATCGCAAAGATCACGGGCAGCGTGAAATAGGTGTTGTGCACGCTGCGCTGCTTGCCCCGCTTGCCATGGATGGCCAGGGCATTGGCGTCGTAATCCTGGCCACTGGTCATGGCCGCCACCACCTTGCGTTGGCCCGGGATGATCCAGAAGAACACGTTGGCACTCATGGCGGTGGCGATCATCGCGCCGACCAGCAAAAAGGCGGCACGGCCTGCAAACAGTTCATTGGCCAGCCAGCAAGACAACGCCACCACCACGATCATCAAGCCGGCCACGATCAGCTCGCCGTTCTGGCGGAAACCAAAGACTCGGCAAATGGTGTCGTAGACCCACCAGAAGGCCACCAGCAGACCCACCGCGGCAGAGCCGGCCATCACGGGGCTCCAGTCCATCAGCGATTTGTCGATCAGGAAGGTGCCCGCGTTGTACAGGTACATCACGGTGAACAACGCGAATCCGCTCAGCCAGGTGGAATAGCTTTCCCAGTAGAACCAGTGCAGTTTGGTGTGGATCTTCTTGGGGGCCACCATGTACTTTTGCGGGTTGTAAAACCCGCCGCCATGCACCGCCCACATGGCACCGCCCACGCCTTTTTCGAGCAGGTC
>JAIXXW010000374.1 GCA_027490555.1 Comamonadaceae bacterium
CCACGCGGATGTTGGTGACCGCATCGCCAGAGGGCAGATAGCGGGTTTCCGGGTCGGCACCCAGGTTGCCGACGATGATGACTTTGTTGACGGATGCCATGGAAAACTCCTCGATGATGTCCAGATTATGGGGCCAATCGGGCACCCGGCAGACGCCGGCCCAGGCCCCCGGTTCGCCGCCTCAGGCCCCCGGCCCCGCCGGGATTTGCCGGCCTGGTGCGCGCATGGGCCAGGCCACCAGCAACCAGCCCAGCATGGCCAGGCCACAGCACAGGAACAAGGCCGGGCTGCCCCAGGACTTGACCAACCAGCCGCCCATCAGACCCCCGACAAAAAAACCGAAAGACTGCAAGGTGTTGTACACCCCCATGGCCGTGCCGCGCAAGGCAGGCGGCGCGATGCGCGAGGCCAAACTCGGCTGGGTCGCCTCCAGCGCATTGAAGCCGCAAAAAAACACCAGCAACAACAGCGCCAACCAGCCCAAACGGGCGGTGCCCATGGACACCAGCCACAAGCCCACCTCGACCCAGAAAATCAGGCCAATCGAGCACAAAAACACGGTCCTCAAGCCGCCCCGCCGCTCCATGGCAAACACCACACCCAGAAACAGGAAGGACAGCAACACGGCCGGCAAATACACCTGCCAGTGCTGCGCGGTCTGCAAGCCGGCCTGGACCAACAAGGCGGGCACCGCCACCCACATGGCCAGTTGCACCGCGTGCAAGACAAACACCCCGAGGTTCAGCCGCATCAGGTCGGCATGCACCAGGACATCGCGCAAGCGGCCATGGCCCTGGCCAGCCTGGGCCGCAGGGGCCGCCGGCGCTGCCCAAATGACCACGCCCACCCCCACCAAGGCCAGCACGCCCGTCAGCCAGAACAGACCGCTCAAGCCGATCCAGGCCGTCAGCAGGGGCGACAGCACCAAGGACACCGCAAACATCAAACCAATGCTGCCGCCCACCAAGGCCATGGCCTTGGTGCGCACCTCGTCCCGGGTGAGGTCCGCCAGCAAGGCCGTGACGGCGGCCGACACCGCCCCCGCGCCTTGCAGGCTGCGCCCGATCAGCAAACTGGCCAAATCGGTCGCCGCCGCCGCCCAGAAGCTGCCCAGGGCAAACACCAGCAAGCCCAGAACAATCACCCGTTTGCGCCCGAGACGGTCGGACGCCATGCCAAAAGGCAGCTGCAACAGGCCTTGCGTCAGGCCATAAATGCCCATGGCCAGGCCCAGCAAGACCGGGTCCTCGCCACCGGGGTAACGCCGGGCCTCGATGGCAAACACCGGCAACACCAGAAACAAACCGAGCATGCGCAGCGCAAAAATGCTGGCCAGCGAGGCGCTGGCGCGGCGCTCGGTGGGCGTCATGTCGAATGCATCGGCTGGGAGGGCTGGCGCAGGAGAAGTCACGGGAAAAAATCCGCCTGGGGGCAAAACCAAAGCGCGATTGTCCCCGATCGGGCCCGCCCAGCACCGCCCACAGCACCAACGGGGATAATGGCAGGTTTTGCTGATTTGGCCCCACCGTGAATCTTGTTGACTCCCCTCTCCTGCCCGATGAACCCGAGCCCGCTCGGTATCTGGCTTCGGCTTTGCGCCAAAGCCACATCAGCATCCGGGGCGCGCGCACCCACAACCTGAAGAACATCGACCTGGACATCCCGCGCAACCAGCTGGTGGTGATCACCGGCCTGTCGGGTTCGGGCAAATCGAGTCTGGCCTTTGACACGCTGTACGCCGAGGGCCAGCGCCGCTATGTGGAAAGCCTGTCGGCCTATGCGCGGCAGTTCTTGCAGCTGATGGACAAACCCGATGTGGACCTGATCGAGGGCCTGTCGCCCGCGATTTCCATCGAGCAAAAGGCCACCAGCCACAACCCGCGCTCCACCGTGGGCACCGTGACCGAGATCCACGACTACCTGCGCCTCTTGTTTGCCCGGGCGGGCACCCCCCACTGCCCCGAGCACCAGCTGCCCCTGCAGGCGCAGACCGTGAGCCAGATGGTGGACACGGTGCTGGCCCTGCCCGAAGACACCAAACTCATGGTCCTGGCGCCGATCGCGCGCGAGAAAAAAGGCGAGTTTGAAAAAATATTCGAGCAGATGCAGGCCCTGGGCTATGTGCGCTTTCGGGTGAACGGCCAGATCCTGGAGGTGGAAGACCTGCCCACGCTCAAAAAGACCGAAAAGCACAACATCGACGTGGTGGTGGACCGCATCAAAGTCCGCTCCGAGGAAGACCCCAAAGCCCGCGACGCCCTGCGCCAGCGCCTGGCCGAAAGCTTTGAAGCCGCTTTGCACCTGGCCGAGCAACGCGCCGTGGCGCTGGAGATGGACACCGGCAAAGAGCACCTGTTCAACGCCAAGTTCTCTTGCCCGGTGTGCAGCTACTCCATCAGCGAGTTGGAGCCACGCCTGTTCTCCTTCAACTCGCCCATGGGCGCGTGCCCGAGCTGTGACGGCATCGGCACCATGGCGTTTTTTGACCCCGAGCGGGTCGTGGCCTTCCCCTCATTGAGCCTGGCCAGTGGCGCCATCAAGGGCTGGGACCGGCGCAACGGCTTTTATTTCAGCATGCTCGAGAGCCTGGCCAAGCATTACCGCTTCGACATCGAGACACCGTTTGAACAACTCGCTCCGATCCACCAGCAAATCTTGTTGCACGGCTCGGGGTTGGAGGAGATCAAGTTCAGCTACACCCTGGAATCGGGGGCCTCGCAGGGCAAAAAAATCAGCAAAAAACACCCCTTCGAAGGGATCATCCCCAACATGACGCGGCGCTACCGCGAGACCGACTCGGCCGTGGTGCGCGAAGACCTGGCCCGCTACCGCAACACCCAGGCCTGCACCGACTGCCAGGGCACACGCCTGCGCCGCGAAGCCCGCCATGTGCGCATCGGCGAAGGCGAGCAGGCGCGCGCGATTTACGAGATCAGCCACATCACGCTGGGCGAATCGCAGCAGTACTTCCAAAGCCTGAAGCTGCGCGGTGCCAAGGCCGAGATCGCCGACAAGGTGGTGCGCGAGATTGCGCTGCGGCTGAAGTTTTTGAACGATGTGGGCCTGAACTACCTGAGCCTGGACCGCAGCGCCGAGACCCTGTCGGGTGGCGAAGCCCAGCGCATCCGGCTGGCCAGCCAGATCGGCTCGGGCCTGACCGGCGTGATGTACGTGCTCGACGAACCCAGCATCGGCTTGCACCAGCGCGACAACGACCGCCTGATCGGCACGCTGCAACACCTGCGCGACATCGGCAACAGCGTGCTGGTGGTCGAGCACGACGAAGACATGATCCGGGTGGCCGACCATGTCATCGACATGGGACCGGGCGCGGGCGTGCACGGCGGCCGCGTCATGGCCCAAGGCAGCTGCGCCGACATCATGGCCGCCCCCGACTCGGTCACCGGCCAATACCTGTCGGGCCGCCAGAAGATCGAGATCCCCCAGCGCCACCAACCCGGCAAGGACTTCATCGAGATCGTCGGCGCCTCGGGCAACAACCTGAAAAACGTGCATGCCAAATTCCCGGTGGGCCTGCTCACCTGCGTGACCGGTGTCTCGGGCTCGGGCAAGTCCACCCTGGTCAACGACACGCTGTATGCCGCAGCCGCCCATCAGATCCACCGCGCCCATGACGAGGCCGCCGCCCATGAAGCCATCCTGGGCCTGGAGCATTTCGACAAGGTCATCAATGTGGACCAGTCGCCGATTGGCCGCACACCCCGCAGCAACCCCGCCACCTACACCGGCCTGTTCACCCACATCCGCGAGCTGATGGCCGAAGTGCCCGCCGCGCGCGAGCGCGGCTACGGGCCAGGGCGCTTCAGTTTCAACGTGAGTGCAGCTTCAGGCGGGGGCCGCTGCGAGGCCTGTCAGGGCGACGGCGTGGTCAAGGTCGAGATGCACTTTTTGCCCGATGTGTATGTGCCCTGCGACGTCTGCCACGGCATGCGCTACAACCGCGAAACCCTGGAAGTGCAATACAAGGGCCAGAACATCGCGCAGATCCTGAACATGACGGTGGAAGCCGCGCACCAGTTCTTCAGCGCCGTACCCAGCATCGCCCGCAAGCTGCAAACCCTGCTGGATGTGGGCCTGACCTACATCCGCCTGGGCCAAAGCGCCACCACCTTGTCCGGCGGTGAGGCGCAACGCGTCAAGCTTGCGCTGGAGCTGTCCAAACGCGACACCGGCCGCACGCTCTACATCCTGGACGAGCCCACCACCGGCCTGCACTTTGCCGACATCGCCCTGCTGCTGAAAGTCTTGCACCAGCTGCGCGATGCGGGCAACACCATCGTCATCATCGAACACAACCTGGACGTGATCAAAACCGCCGACTGGCTGATCGACATGGGCCCGGAGGGCGGTGCCGGCGGCGGCACGGTGCTGGGCGAGGGCACGCCGGAGCAGCTGGCACAAAACAAGGCGAGTTTCACAGGCCACTATCTGGCGCGTTTGCTGTGACACCGATGCACCGCCACATGCGTTATCCATCTTCTCTTGAGTTTTGAGACCCCTTATGAAAACAGTGATCCGTGCCTTTTTCCGGACCTTGCGCTTGGTGCTCGGCCCCATCGTGCTGCTCAAAGAGCGCCTGACCCAACCGGCAGGCGTGCTACGTGCACCCGCAGAACAAGCCGTTGTCGATCAGCAATGCCAAGGCCTGGCGCTGTACCAGTTCAACACCTGCCCGTTTTGCATCAAGGTGCGCCAGGAAATGCGCCGCCTGTCGCTGCCCATTGAAAAACGCGACGCCCAGCACCACACCGCTCACCGCGACGCCTTGCTGCAAGGCAGCGGCGCGACAAAAGTGCCCTGCCTGAAGATCACCGAAGCCAACGGCCAAACCCACTGGCTGCAGGACTCGACCGCCATCGTGGCCTACCTGCGTGAGCGCTTTGCAGCCTAAGCCGCTGCAGCAGGCTGCACCACTGTGAGCAAGGTCTGACCATTGGCCACCAGCTTTTCGCCATCGGCATCCACCGCGAACAAATCACAGCTGGTGAACACCTGCGCCTTGCCCGGCTTGACCACCCGCGCCCGGGCAATGAACTTCTGACCCACGGCAGGCCGCAGGCAGTTGACCGAAAAGTTGGCGGCCAGCAAATTCGGCCCAGCCACGGTGCCGGCTGCGAAGCCGCAGGCGGTGTCAATGAGTGTGCCGATCAATCCTGCGTGCAAATAGCCCGAGTACTGCCCCACCTCTGGACGCCAAGGCATCTGGATTTCCACAAAACCGGGTTCGGCCACCGTCACCTCAATGCCGCACCAGCGGTTGAATTCGGCCATGGCGTTGATTTTTTTCAGCATCTCGAGTGGGCTCATTTTTTCTCCTGGCTTGGGTTTTGAATCACCTCATGGATTCCATCAATTTTTAACAAAGTGATTGTTGCTCGCGCATAAGCTGGTCATGGCTTTTGACACATGGGAGACAAGCCAGTGATCTGTCTGCGCCGCAGGTGATACCCCGCTGCGCCTCGCTGGTGTACAAAACATCCTTCTTCAGGAGCACCCGATGACCACGCACCCTGCTTTGCCCCACGCCCGCCCTGCTGACGTGGGACTGTGCCCCGAGCGCAGCCAGCGCCTGATGGACGTGCTGCGCCGCGAAGTGGCCAGCGGCCGGCTGCCCGGCGCTGTGGCCATGGTGGCACGGCGCGGGCAGATCGCCTTGCTCGAGGCCGTGGGCCAGCAAGACCCCGCCAGTGGCACGCCCATGCAGACCGACAGCATTTTTCGCATCTATTCGATGACCAAGCCGTTGGTGTCGGTGGCGGTGATGATGCTGGTCGAGCGCGGCCTGCTGTTGCTCTCCGATTCGGTCAGCCGATGGCTGCCGGAATACGCCCAGCAACAGGTGGCCACCGCCCAGGGTTTGGCGCCTGTGCGCAACCCGGCCACGGTGCAGGACCTGCTGCGCCATACGGCCGGGCTGACCTATGAATTTCTGGGCACCTCGCCCGTGCAACAGCAGTATGAGCAGGTCCAGATCGCTTCGCGCAAGCGCAGCAACGCCGAGTTCTCGCAGACCCTGGCAGCGCTACCTCTGCAGTTCCAGCCCGGCAGTGTGTGGGCCTACAGCCGCGCCACCGATGTGCTGGGGCGGCTGGTCGAGGTGGTCAGCGGGCAGGGTCTGGGCGACTTTCTGCAGGCCGAGATCTTTGGCCCTCTGGGCATGGTGGACACCGGTTTTGCCGTGCCGCCCGCGCAGCAGCACCGCATTGCCGAGCCCTTTGCACACGACCCCGATGGCGGCGATCCGATGAAGGTCATCGAACCCCGCGAAGTGCCCGCCATGGAAAGCGGCGGCGGCGGCCTGATGTCCACCGCCCTGGACTACGCCCGCTTTTTGCAATGCCTGCGCAACCGGGGCGAACTCCAGGGCCTGCGCCTTTTGGGTCCGCACACGGTGGACTACATGACCGCCGACCACCTGGGCGGCATCCCGGTCGATGGCACGCTGCTGCCCCCGGGCCACGGCTTTGGCCTGGGCTTTGCCGTGCGCACCCATCTGGGCCTGTCGCCCGTGCCCGGCTCGGTCGGTCTGTATTACTGGGGCGGCATTGCAGGCACCACCTTCTTTGTGGACCCTGCGCTCGACATGCACGCCATGCTCCTGATCCAGGCCCCCAACCAAAGGGATTACTATCGGCCCTTGTTCCGCGACCTGGTGTACGCGGCGCTGCTGTAAAACCACAAAAAACTGGAGACCCCCCATGCCACACACTGGCCTCATGATGCAACGCGCCCTGCTCATCTCGGGCCTGCTCGAACACGGCGCTGCCCAATTTGGCGAGCAAGAAGTCGTGTCGCGCGAGACCCACGGAC
>JAIXXW010000307.1 GCA_027490555.1 Comamonadaceae bacterium
TCCATCCGCATCATGGGCGACAAGGTCTCGGCCAAGCAAGCCATGATTCGCGCCGGTGTGCCCTGCGTGCCAGGCTCCGAAGGGGAGTTGCCGGACGATCCGGTGCAGGTGCGCCGCATTGCCAAATCGGTGGGTTACCCGGTCATCATCAAGGCCGCCGGTGGCGGCGGAGGCCGTGGCATGCGGGTGGTGCACACCGAGGCGGCCCTGATCAATGCGGTGCAAATGACCAAGGCCGAAGCCGGTGCGGCGTTTGGCAATCCTGCGGTGTACATGGAAAAGTTCCTGCAAAACCCGCGCCACATCGAAATCCAGGTGCTCGCCGACAAGCACCGCAATGCGGTGTATTTGGGCGAGCGCGATTGCTCGATGCAGCGTCGCCACCAAAAGGTGATCGAGGAAGCCCCGGCGCCCGGCATTGCACGCAAGCTGATCGACAAGATCGGCGAGCGTTGTGTGGCCGCTTGCAAGAAGATCAATTACCGAGGTGCGGGCACCTTCGAATTTCTGTACGAAAACGGCGAGTTTTATTTCATCGAGATGAACACCCGTGTCCAGGTCGAGCATCCGGTGACCGAGTGGGTCACGGGAGTCGACATCGTGAAGACCCAGATCATGGTGGCCGCGGGTGAAAAATTGCCCTTCACCCAGCGCCAGATCCAGATCCGGGGTCATGCCATCGAGTGCCGCATCAACGCCGAGGACCCGTTCAAGTTCACGCCCTCGCCTGGACGCGTCACGTCTTGGCACATGCCTGGCGGTCCCGGCGTGCGTGTGGACTCGCATGTGTACAACAATTACTTCATCCCGCCGAATTACGATTCCATGATCGGCAAGCTGATCGTGCACGGTGATACCCGTGAACAAGCGCTTGCCCGCATGCAGACGGCCTTGAGCGAGACCGTGATTGAAGGCATTCAGACCAATGTGCCGCTGCACCGTGAGTTGATGGTCGATGCCAAGTTCATGCAAGGCGGCACCAACATCCATTACCTGGAACATTGGTTGAGCCAGCACAAGCGCTGACACCCATGTTTGAACTCACTTTGCTGTGCCCCGAAGATCGGGTGGACATCGTCAGCGACGCGCTGGACGCGCTCGATGCCTTGAGTGTGTCGGTGGAAGATGCCGATGCACAGACGCCTGCGGAGCAGGCCTTGTTTGGCGAGCCGGGCATGCCACCCCCGAAGGATGGCTGGCAGCGCTCGCGCATCGTGGCGCTGTTCGCGCAAGAATCGGCCGCCAAGGAGGCGGCGGTTTTGCTGGGCGCACAGGAATTTTTTCAAGATTGCCGCTTGCTGGGCGTTCAGGCACTGCAGGACCAGGACTGGGTGCGCTTGACGCAGTCGCAATTTGCCCCGGTCGAAGTCACCCCGGAGTTCTGGATTGTGCCGACATGGCACGAGCCGCCTGCGCAAGCCCGTCAGATCATCCGTCTCGATCCGGGCCTGGCCTTTGGCACGGGCACCCACCCGACCACGCGCATGTGTCTGCGCTGGATTGCGCTGCAGGGCGTGCACCGCCAGCGTGTGCTGGATTACGGCTGCGGATCCGGCATTTTGGCCATCGGCGCGGCCAAGTACGGTGCATCCGACATCGATGCGGTGGACATTGACGAAGCCGCTGTCACCGCCACCGGGCTCAATGCCCAAGCCAATCAGGTGGACCTGCGCGCCGGTCTGCCCGACATGGCGCAAGGCCGATACCAAACGGTGTTGGCCAACATCCTGGCCACCCCACTGCGGGTGTTGGCACCCTTGCTGTGTGCCCATGTGGCGCCCGGCGGTTCACTGGTTCTGGCCGGCATTTTGGAGCGCCAGGCCGATGACTTGAAAGCCGCCTATGCCCCCTGGATTCAACTCGAAGTCAGCGACACCCAGGAGGGGTGGATTTTGATGACGGGCCGGTCACCCAAGCCATGACCCAGGCAGTCGCCTGACTACAATCTGGGCATGACCAGGATCATCCGTTGCCCTTCCTGCGCAGCTGTCTATGCCTTGGACGCCGCGCACATCCAAGCCGCACACGGTTGGCTGCGTTGCGGTCAGTGCCATGAAACCTTCAACGGCACCGGCCTGGATGTGCCAGCGCCCACCGCACTGCTCTCGCATGCGGCCGACCGGTCCGAGGTGCCCGCAGAGGCCGCACCAGCAGAGGCCCCCCCCACGCGGATCGCCTTGGATGAGTTGTTGCTGCACGAGGACCGGTCTGAAAAATCGCCCGCACCCGTGCCCGAGGTCAGCGCCGATCTGATGGATTTTTCGGAGGCTTTGGCCACATTCAAGCCGGTGGCGCCCTACCCGGAAGCGGTGTCTGCCGCCCCGCCCGAAGCCGATCAGCCCCGATCTCCTGTGCTGCTGTATTCCCTGGCCATGGTGTTGGGCCTGTTGCTGATGGGACAGGTGTTCTTTCATCAGCGCCATGCCATGGCGGCCATGTGGCCCAGCAGCCTGCCTGTTTTGGAAAATTTGTGCCGTCCTGTGGGCTGCCAGATTCAGCCTTGGATGGACCCTGCAGCGGTGGTCCTGGAAGAAAGCAGTTTCACCGAAAATGGCGAATCATTTTTACTGAGCTGGACACTGCGCAACACAGGGCCGATGACGGTGAAAACCACGGCGCTGGAGTTCTCGCTCCTGGACCAGTTCAACAACACCTTGGTGCGCCGTGTGCTTCTTGAAGACGACACACAGGCCCCGGGGGTCATGTCACCAGGGCAGGTCTGGAAGGGCTCGGTGCCTGTCCAAGTGGACCCCTTGCTCGTCTTCAGTCGGCACCGCCTGGTGAGCTTCTACCCTTGAAGGGCGCAGGCCGATGGGCCGATACCCCACAAAAAAGCCCGGCACTGCGAGCAGTGTCGGGCTTTATGGTCATGCCAGGCGTTTGAATCAGGGCTTGGCGGCCGAAGGGAACGGCCATGCAGCTTGGGGATTCAGTGTCGTTTGAGCAGCCGGGGCAGCGGCAGCGGGTGCTTTGGGTGCCTTCTTTGCTGCTGGTTTTTTCGCTGCCTTTTTCACAGCGGGTTTTTTCGCAGCAGGTTTTTTCGCTGCGGTCTTTTTAGCGGCGGCTTTTTTGGCAGGCGCTGCTTTTTTAGCGGCTGGCTTTTTGGCTGCAGCGGCTTTTTTGGCCGGTGCTGCTTTCTTAGCGGCTACTTTTTTAGCAGGTGCTGCTTTCTTGGCGGGCGCTGCCTTTTTGGCTGCTGGCTTTTTGGCTGCGACTGCTTTTTTGGCAGGAGCGGCTTTCTTAGCGGGTGCAGCTTTCTTGGCGGCGGGCTTCTTGGCTGCGGCTACTTTTTTAGCAGCAGGTTTCTTGGCCGCGACGGCCTTCTTTGCGGGAGCAGCTTTTTTTGCCGCTACTTTTTTTGCAGTTGCCATGATTTTCTCCTTGATCAAGTTGAGAACTCAACGGGAAGGGAACGCTGGGTGCTTGTTGGACAGCACAAAGCGATCCATGGCGCTGAGGTCA
This sequence comes from Comamonadaceae bacterium, assembly GCA_027490555.1. GTDB lineage: Bacteria > Pseudomonadota > Gammaproteobacteria > Burkholderiales > Burkholderiaceae_C > Limnohabitans_A. The sequence goes on from JAIXXW010000307.1 coordinate 3,463, forward strand.
TCCCCAACACCATGAACACAGAAAAGCCACACTGCCCATGGCCCAAGGGCAATGAGGAATGTGGCTTGAAAAGGGAGGTCATTCGAGGGTGTTTCAGAACATCAATCCCAGGACAGGGCCCCACCGGTTTGGTATTCGATGACCCGTGTCTCAAAGAAGTTGCGTTCTTTTTTCAGGTCGATCATCTCGCTCATCCAGGGGAAGGGGTTCTCTTCGTTGGGGAAGAGCGCATCCAAGCCGATCTGGGTGGCGCGGCGGTTGGCAATGTAGCGCAAATAGCCTTTGAACATGGACGCGTTCATGCCCAGCACGCCACGTGGCATGGTGTCTTCGGCATAACGGTACTCCAGTTCAACGGCGTGCAGGAACAGTTCCTTGATTTCGTTCTTGAATTCAGCGGTCCACAGTTGTGGATTTTCGTGCTTGATGGTGTTGATCAGATCAATGCCGAAGTTGCAATGCATGGACTCGTCGCGCAGGATGTACTGGTACTGTTCGGCAGCACCGGTCATCTTGTTCTGTCGGCCCAAAGCCAGAATCTGTGTGAAACCAACGTAAAAGAAAAGGCCTTCCATCAGGCAGGCAAACACGATCAGCGACTTGAGCAATGTCTGGTCGGTGGCCAATGTGCCCGTCTTGAA
>JAIXXW010000145.1 GCA_027490555.1 Comamonadaceae bacterium
ATCGACCGTTTCATCGACGCGATGATCGCCATCCGCGAGGAAATCCGCCAGGTTGAAACGGGCCACTGGCCGCAGGACAACAACCCCTTGAAAAACGCGCCGCACACCGCCGACAGCCTGCTGGGCAGCGATTGGGGCCGACCTTACAGCCGAGAAGTTGCTGCAGCCCAAGCCCGGCGCCGGCCCGGCAGCGTGAAGTACTGGCCTCAGGTGGGCCGGGTCGACAACGTGTATGGCGACCGCAACCTGTTTTGCAGCTGCATCCCGGTGGGCGACGACGCGGCCTGATCCGGCACCGCCACCCCGCCCGAAACTTCACCCACAACCAGGCCCATCACTTACAATCCCATTTCGCGTCGGGAGAGACTGCACACACCGGGCACCGCCCGTGCAGCGCCGAAGGAGCAACCGCCCCGGAAACTCTCAGGCAAAAGGACCGACGCGAAACGGCGTTCACAGCGCCACACACTCTGAAGAGCGACCCGGCTTCGTCGGCCGGGACCACCGCAGGAGCAAGCCGGACACCGTTCGGTGAATCTCTCAGGTTTCAAACAGAGGGGGTCATGCCACGCACATCCGGTGCGCAGCGTGTCCATCCGTTTGAGACGTTGCAAAGAGAGCAGCTTCATGAAAAAGCACATGGTCATCATTGGTGGCGGTATCACCGGCGTCACCTCCGCCTACGCCTTGGCCCAACAAGGCATTCGGGTCACCCTGATCGAGAAAAACCGCTACCCCGGCATGGAAACTTCGTATGCCAACGGCGGTCAGTTGTCGGCCTCCAACGCCGAGGTCTGGACCCACCCGTCCACGATCATCAAGGGTCTCAAATGGATGCTTCAAAACGACGCACCCTTGCTCATGAACCCCGCGCCGACCTGGCACAAACTCAGCTGGATGGCCGAATTCGTGGCAGCCATCCCCAAGTACAAGGACAACACCATCGCCACGGCCAGGCTGGCGATCGAATCGCGCGAACACCACTTCGCCTGGGCCCAGGCCGAGGGCATCGACTTCGACCACAAACGCGAAGGCATTCTGCACATTTACCGCGACAAAAAAGGCTTTGACCACGCCGGCGAGGTCTCCAAGCTGCTGGCCCAAGGTGGCCTGCCGCGCCGCGCGGTGACCCCCGAAGAAATGAAAGCCATCGAGCCCACCCTGCACGGCGATTACTTCGGTGGCTACTTCACCGAGAGCGACTCCACCGGCGACATCCACAAATTCACCTACGGCCTGGCCAAGGCCTGCGAGCGTCTGGGCGTGAAGATCCTGACCGAGCACCAGGTGCTGAAGGTGGCATCGAACGGGCACGTCGCCACCGTGCAGGTGGAACATGCGGGCCAGACCGAGACACTGAGCTTTGACGGCATCGTGGTCTGCGCAGGCGTGCATGGCCGCAGCCTGGCCGCACAGTTGGGAGACCGCCTGAACATCTACCCCGTCAAGGGCTACTCGATCACCGTCAACCTGCCCGACGCCGCCAGCCAGTCCGCCGCACCCCAGGTGAGCTTGCTCGACGACGAAACCAAGCTGGTCACCAGCCGCCTGGGCGCGGACCGCTTCCGCGTGGCGGGCACCGCCGAGTTCAACGGCATCGACCTGGACATCCGCGCCGACCGCATCCAGCCGCTCGTCAACTGGGTCAACCAGTGCTTCCCGGGCATCGACACCCGCAAAGTGGTGCCCTGGGCCGGTCTGCGCCCGATGATGCCCAACATGCTGCCGCGCGTGGGTGCGGGCAAAAAGGTCAATGTGTTCTACAACACCGGCCACGGCCACCTGGGCTGGACCTTGTCCGCCATCACGGCGCACCAGCTGGCAGGCCATGTGATGGCCCGCATGAAGGACAATGTGCACTCTTTCTTGACGCCAGCCACCGCCTGAACATGCCCCTGCACATCCTGCCCGTTGACTACCACGACCCTGCACACCGCCAAGCCCTGGTGATGCTGCTCAATGCCTATGCCCAGGACCCGATGGGCGGTGGTGAAGGTCTGGCGCAGGATGTACAAGATCGCCTGTGCGATGACCTGGCCCGGCGCAGCGACGCGGCCAGCTTCATCGCCTGGCTCGACGATGCGCCGGTGGGGCTGGTCAACTGCATCGAGGGCTACTCGACCTTCAAGGCCAGGCCCCTGATGAACATCCACGACATCGCGGTGCTGCCCGGGCACCGGGGTGCGGGCATCGGTCAGGCCCTGCTGGCAGCGGCCGAGCAGCATGCACGGGCCTGCGGCTGCTGCAAACTCACCCTGGAAGTGCTCACCGGCAACACCCGGGCCCTGAAGAGCTACCTTGGCTTTGGCTTTGAGCCCTATGCGCTGGACCCGTCAGCGGGCCAGGCCAGCTTCATGCAGAAGTGGCTTTCGCCAGTTGCCACTGATCTTTGAGCCAACGCTTGAATTCGGCCTCGTGGTGGATGCGGCGCAGGTCCGCCTCCAGGCTGTCGGTGATGTGGCGCTGATCGGCCTGCAAGCGCTGCAGTGAGCGGTACAGGTCGGTCTCGTTCGCATCGGCTTGCACCGGCACGCCCAGCTCGTGGCTGAGGCGGCTTTGCAGCCCTCGCACCTCGTCTTTGAGCGCGGCCACCTGCTGCTGGAGCAACACCGACATGGCGCTCAGTTGGGCATCGGCCAGGCGCGCGGTGCCTGGTGACGGGCCCTGTGTCAGCTGCATCTGCAGGCGCAGCAAGGTGCTGAGGTCGTTTTTTTCATAAGCGGCATTGACCTCGCTCATCAGGGCGGTTTTGCGCAAACGCGCGGCTTCGTCGGGCTCGCGGTCCGGGTGCAGGGCGCTGGCCAGTTGACGGTACACCCTGCGCAGGGCGCTTTGGGCATCGGCCTCGCGCTGCAGGGCGGGTGCCAGCGCATCGGTACCGGTCGCTGCGCTTTTCTGGTGGGCTTGCTTTTGCGCTTTTCGAGCGGCACGCTTGGCCGCCTTGCGCTGCTCGTCGGCGGCTTGTTGGCGTTGCCACTGGCGCATGCCCGCTTGCATCATCTCTTCGGGTGTCTGGTATGGGCCAGGGTTGTCGAGCGGCTGGCCCAGGGCTTCTTCGATGCGCTGGCGCAGGCGCTGCGCGGCTTCGGCCTGTTCCTGGGCGGCCTCTTGGCTGTCTTCTTCGCTCACGTAGAGCTCGGCCAAGGCCTGCACCTGCGGGTCGGCCGTGGTCAGCAACTGGTCGATCAGGCCGCGCACCAGGCCCCGGGCCATGCGCTGGTGCCGATCGCTCAGATCGGTCATCTGCAAGCGTTCATGCAGCACCAGCAGCAGGCTTTTGCGGTGCGCTCGGGCTTGCAGCGCCAATTCGCGCAAGGCCTGGATGTGTGCGTAGCGGTGGCGCTCGGACCAGGCCTGCAGGCGTTGGATCTGGCCCGCCAGCTCCGCAAGGCGCGCCAGCAGCTGGTTGAAGCGCTGCTGGGCAGGGCTGAGTGGGCCCTGTTCACCCGACTGCACCATCAAGGCGGACAAGGGATTGGCAGCATCTGGGGGCGTTTCGGGCAAGGAGGTCATCTGGGAGCGTTCAATCGGGCAGCCGCCGACGGATCTGATGGATGTTAACGCCCCGACAACGGCCCGACGAGATGAGGGGGCGGCGCTGCGGCCGCATCGGGTCCAGGCTGCACCCGTTGATAATCCCGGTTGTTTCGACAAGCGCCCGCCCGATGCCCAGCCCCACCCCCTTCAAAGTGCTCAGCCTCATCCCGCCGATGACGCAGCTGAACACGCCCTACCCGTCCACGGCCTACCTGACGGGTTTTTTGCGTTCGCGGGGTGTGGCGGCGGTGCAAGAGGATCTGGCCCTGGCCACGGTGCTGGCCTTGCTCAACAAACAGGGCTTGACCGATTTGCGGGATGCAGCGCTGGCGGTGCCGGTGCCAGAGCGCTCGGGCCCGGTGAATTTCTTTCTGGACCATTTCCACGCATACGCGCTCAGCATCGAGCCGGTGATCGCCTTTTTGCAAGGCCGCGACAGCACCCTGAGCCACCGCATTGCCGGCCGAGGCTTTTTGCCCGAGGGCCCGCGCTTTGCCGCACTCGAGGCCTACGACGACGAGGGCACGGGCGACCCGATTGGCTGGGCTTTTGGCGCCTTGGGCCAGACCGACCGCGCCCGGCACCTGGCCACGCTGTACCTGAACGACCTGGCCGATGTGCTGCGCGACGCGGTCGACGAAGGCTTTGAATTCGTGCGCTACGCCGAGCGCCTGGCCGCGAGCCAGCCCAGCTTTGACGCCTTGGCCCATGCCTTGGCCCAGCCGCCCCATCTGATCGACACGACGCTCGAAGCCCTGGCCTTGCAGGCCATCGAACGCCACCGGCCCGACCTGGTGCTGCTGTCGGTGCCCTTCCCCGGTTCGGTCTATGCGGCTTTTCGCATCGCGCAGTGCATCAAGCGGGCGCATCCGCAAACCCGCATCGCCTTGGGCGGCGGCTTTGTCAACACCGAGCTGCGCGAGCTCCAAGACCCCCGCGTGTTCGACCATGTGGACTTCGTCACCCTCGACGGCGGCGAGCGCCCGCTGCTCAGCCTGATCGAGCACCTGCAAGGCCAGCGCAGCGCGCAGCGC
>JAIXXW010000059.1 GCA_027490555.1 Comamonadaceae bacterium
GCCAGCTGGGTGTCGTTCATGTACTCGGCATCGGGCATGGCCAGGATTTCCGCGTCGGTCAGGTCTTCGACTTTTTTGGATTTCCAGTTGTTGGCCAATTTCGGGTCTTTTTTGACGGGCACCACGGGCACGCTCAGGGCAGCAGGGCTTGAGCTGGGCAAAAAACTGGACTTCGCGGCGGTGGATGCCACAGCCGGCGGCAAGGAAGGCACGGTGATCTGGGCGAGTCGGGCAGAGGGGCGGGTGGCGCGCACCAGCTGGTCTGGCGCGGTCGCGGCGGGGGCAATGGGCTTGGGCGAAGCCTGAGCGGCATCGGTGGTGTGTGCGGTCATGGATTTGGATGGAGGCGCTGCCTCGGGCTGTGGGGATGGCCCATTGGCGGCGCTGGATTTGGATGCGGCAGGCTGGCTGACAGCAGATTTGCTGGCAGCGGGCTTGCTGGTGGCAGGCTTGCTGGTGACAGATTTGCTGGCTGCAGGCTTGGTGGTTGCAGGCTTGCTGGCGACAGATTTGCTGACCACAGGCTTGGCTGCAGGCTTGCTGGTTGAAGGCTTGCTGGCAGGGGACTTGCTGGGGACAGATTTGCTGGTTGCAGGCTTGGTGGCTGCGGGCTTGCTGGCAACAGATTTGCTGGTTGCAGACTTGTTGGCAGCGGACTTGCTGGGGACAGATTTGCTGGCTGCAGGCTTGGCTGCAGGCTTGGTGGCTGTGGGCTTGCCGCTCTTGGACGGCGCCGCTTTGGCCGGCACACGGCTGGCTGGGGCCCCTTTGGAAGCGGGTTTGGCTTTGGCCGCCGTCTTGGCCGAGGCTGAGGGTTTGACAGACTTGCTTTTGGGGGCGGCTGCAGCTGCAGATTTGGCCGCTTTCGATGCCACCTTGGCGGGTGCTTTTTTAGGGGTCGTCAAGTCTTGTCTCCTAGCCGTATTAAAAGGCAGGCCTCGGGCGTTAGGGTCACAGGGCACGCCGGAGAAAACCTGTTCATGCTGATCTCAAAACCCATGGGGGGTGGGGTGGCGCTCCCCACGCCAAAAGGCTGGGTTACCGGCGGGCGATTGTAGCGACTGGAATGGGCAAATATCTGACACCCAGCGATTTAGGCCGATCTGTGGTCAAAAAGCAGCGACGGGTGCCCCGCCCTGCCACGCACCCATCAGACCAGGCTTTGCTCGAGCCCTTGCAGAAAAATGTCCTGGGGCAGGTCGATGCCGATGAACACCATTTTGCTCATTCTGGCTTCGCCGTCGGCCCACATGGGGCCCAAATCGCTGCCCATGAGCTGGTGCACACCTTGGAAGATCACCTTGCGCTCGGTGCCGCGCATGTTCAGGACGCCTTTGTAGCGCAGCATGCGGGGGCCGTAAATGTTGACGATGGCCCCCAGAAAATCTTCCAGCTTGGCCGGGTCAAAGGCTCGGTCCGAGCGAAAAACAAAGCTTTTCACATCGTCGTCGTGGTGATGGTGGTGGCCATGCGCATGGTCATGCGAGGGATGGTCACAGTGCTCACCGTGTTCATGCTGATGCGAGGGATGGTCGCAGTGCTCGCCATGCACATGGTCGTGGTGGTCGTCCTTGAGGAAGTCCGGATCGATGTCCAGCTTGGCGTTCAGGTTGAAGCCTTTGAGGTCGAACACCTCGGCCAGGGCCACCTCACCGAAATGCACCGCTTTTTGCGGCGCGCGCGGGTTCATGTGCTTGAGGCGGTGTTGCAGGGCGTCCAGTTCCTGGGCTGACACCAGATCGGCCTTGCTGATGAAAATCTGGTCGGCAAAGCCCACCTGGCGCCGCGCTTCCTGGCGGTCGTTGAGCTGCTGGGCCGCATGCTTGGCATCCACCAGGGTCAAGATGGCGTCGAGCAAGAAGGTTTCGGCGATCTCGTCGTCCATGAAAAAGGTCTGCGCCACCGGTCCGGGGTCGGCCAGGCCGGTGGTCTCGATCACCACGCGGTCAAAGTTCAACAGGCCCTTGCGGCGCTTGGCGGCCAGCAGCTGCAGTGTGACGCGCAGGTCCTCGCGGATGGTGCAGCAAATGCAGCCATTGCTCATCTGGATGATCTGCTCATCGGTGTTGGAGACCAGGATGTCGTTGTCGATGTTTTCCTCGCCGAACTCGTTTTCGATCACGGCGATTTTCTGGCCATGGGCCTCGGTCAGCACACGCTGCAGCAGCGTGGTTTTGCCCGAGCCCAAAAAGCCGGTCAGGATGGTGGTGGGGATCAGGGCCATGACGGAAACTTCGCAAAGATGACAAGAGTGGGGGAGTGTAGCGATGAATTCATGGCCCGCCCAGGCCAGCGGGGCAAGGCCTCACAGCGCAACCGAAGTCCTGTGCCCAGGCTTCATTTGCGCTTGGCACGGGGGTGCGCGGCGTCGTAGGTTTTGGCCAGGTGCTGAAAGTCCAGCCGGGTGTAGACCTGGGTGGTGCCGATGTTGGCGTGCCCCAGCAGCTCCTGCACCGCCCGCAGGTCGCCGCTGGACTGCAGCACATGGCTGGCAAAGGAGTGGCGCAGCATGTGGGGGTGGACCGGGGTGGCCAGACCGGCCAGCAGGCTGCGGCGCTTGAGGCGCTGGGCCACGCCTCGGGGGCTCAGGCGCGTCCCCTGCCGCCCGGGGAACAGCGCCAGCGCCCCACTGGCGCCGCCCTGGACGGGCGGGTTCAGCATGCCCGGCAACTGGGGGCGCACGGCCAGCCACTGCGTCAGCGCCGCGATGGCGGCTCGGCCCAAGGGCACGGTGCGGCGCTTGCTGCCTTTGCCCTGCACCTGCACCTCGGCGTTGGGCAGGTCGATCCAGCCCCGGCCCGCACGGGCGGCTTCGCTGCTGGCGACCACGTCCAGTCCGGTCAGTTCGGCGATGCGCAGGCCGCAGCCATACAGCAGCTCGACCATGGCCGCGTCGCGGGCTTCCAGCCAGGGGTCGTCGGCCTCTTCGTAGTGCTCGGCCAGCTGCACCGCCTCGTCCACACCCAGGGCCTTGGGCAGGGGCTTGGCCACACGGGGCGCGCGCACATCGGCCACCGGGTTGTGGGCGACCAGACCTTCCCGCCCGAGCCAGGTGTAAAACCCGCGCCAACCCGACAGGATGAGTGCAATGCCACGGCCGCTGCGGCCGGCGCTGTGCATCTGGGCCACCCAGCGGCGCACCTGCGCGCTTTGCACCTGCAGCAGGGGCACGCCGCTGGCCGCCGCCATGTCGGCCAGGCGGCTCAGGTCCAGTTGGTACAGGGTGCAGGTGCGCTCGGCCAGGCGTTTTTCATGGCGGACATGGTCCAGGTAGCGGGTCACCAGAGGGTCGGTGGCCTGCAGCTCGGGCATGGCTCAGGCCTGTTGCTGTTGCAGCACCGACAAGGCCGCACCCGCCAACTCGGCCAGGCGCTCGAGCAGATAGGTCCCCATCTGGCTGTTGAAGCGTTGGGCATCGGGCGAGGACAGCACCAGCAGGCCAAAAGCGGGCTGCCCTGGCGCTGAACGCAAGGCCAGCAAGGCCAGGGACGCGGCCTGCGCGGGCTCCTCCAGCCATTGCACGGCCTCATGGCCCGCATTGGGACCCACGTAGGGCCTGTCCAGCGAACCGGCCAGTGTCTGCACCTCTTCGCTCACGCCCTGGGCATAGGCCTCCTGCGCATGGGCGCCCTGCAAGGACCACAGGCGCAAAGCCACCTGGGGCACCTGGAACAACTCGCGGATGTTCTCCACTGCCGAAGCCGCCAGCTGGTCCTCGGGCGTGACCAGCAGTTCACACGACCAGCGGTGCAGCTTGTCGGTCAGGATCATGTTTTCGTTGCCGTGCCGGATCATGTCCATGATGCGGTGCTCCAGGCCCTTGATCTTGTCGCGCAGCATCTGCGCCTGGCGCTCTTGCAGACCCACGGCGCGGTGGCTTTGCGGGTGGGTCAGCTGCACCGTGGCCAACAAGGAGGCATGGCGTTCAAAAAAATCCGGGGTGTTCACCAGGTAGTTGGCGATGTCGTCTTCGGTGATCGGGCTCATGGCTTCAGGCTTCGTCATGGGGAGGCTCCAGAAATTCAAAGGGTGTCGGGCAGCGCGATGCTGCCCTCGAAAACAGAGGTGGCCGGGCCGGTCATGAGGACCGGGCTGTCGGGCTGACCGGCCCACTCGATGGTGAGCACACCGCCACGGGTCTGGACATCGACCCGCGGGTCCAGCCAGCCCTGGCGAATGCCGGCGACCACCGCCGCGCAAGCGCCGGTGCCGCAGGCCAGGGTTTCGCCGGTGCCGCGCTCGTACACGCGCAAGCGGATCTGGCTGCGCGAGACGATTTGCATGAAACCCGCGTTCACCCGCTTCGGGAAGGCCGGGTGCTGCTCGATCAGGGGGCCTTGGGCCAGCACCGCAAAGGTGTCGACATCGTCCACCCGTTGCACGGCATGCGGGTTGCCCATCGAGAGCACCGCCACCCGGGCCATGCCCTGCTCACCCAAGGGCAGGTCAAACACCGGCCAGCCATGCACCTGGTCACTGATGAGGCCCACGGGGTTGAACGGCACACGTGCCCAGTCAAAAATCGGCGCGCCCATGTCCACCGTGACGCGGCCATCCGGGTTCATGCGCAGCTCGATGTCGCCTTGTTGCACCTTCACCCGCACCGTGGTTTTGTCGGTGAGGCCTTTGTCGATCACATAGCGCACAAAGCAGCGCGCCCCGTTGCCGCAATGCTCCACCTCTCCGCCGTCGGCGTTGTGGATCACGTATTCAAAGTCCAGACCCGGTGCAGGCGCAGGGCGCACGCTGAGGATCTGGTCGGCGCCCACGCCAAAGTGGCGATCGGCCAGAAAACGGTACTGCGCCGCGCTCAGGTCCAGGCGGCCGCGCGTTTCGTCGAGCACGACAAAATCGTTGCCGGCGCCTTGCATCTTGGTGAAGCGGATGTGCATGCTGGTGATTATCACGCTTGGACAAGCTGGCGCCGACCGATAATGGGCCATGCCACGCACATCCCAACTCCTTCACCCCCAACGCGACCCCGCCCCCCTGCGCCCTGCCGCCACCGTGCTGCTGCTGCGCGATGGCCCCCAGGGCCTCGAGGTGCTGATGACCCGACGCGCGATGACGGCCAGTTTTGCGCCCGGGGCCTATGTCTTCCCGGGTGGGGGCATCGACGC
>JAIXXW010000326.1 GCA_027490555.1 Comamonadaceae bacterium
CAGCATCTGGCCCAGGCGCAAGAGGCCAAGCTGGACCTGATTTGTCAAAAATTGCAGCTTCGGCCCGGCATGCGCTTGTTGGACATCGGTTGCGGCTGGGGCAGCCTGATGCTGTTTGCGGCCCGCCATTACCGGGTGGCCTGCGTGGGGCTCACGGTCTCCAAAGCGCAAGCCCGTCTGGTCGCGGACAAAGCGCGCGACTTGCCGGTCAGGTTTGAGCTGGCCGATTACCGTCAGTTCAATCCTCAGGGCGAACAGAGATTTGACCGCATCGCATCGGTGGGCATGTTCGAGCATGTGGGCCTCAAAAACCACCGTGCCTTTTTTGACCTGGTTCGCCGCAGTCTGCACGATGAGGGCCTTTTTCTGCTGCACACGATCGGCAAAAACAGAGCCGGGCTGCGCACCGATCCCTGGATTGAGACCTACATTTTTCCAAATGGCGCTTTACCCTCTGCGTCGGAGCTAACCCGTTCTTTTGAACGGCACTTTGTGCTGGAAGACTGGCACAACTTTGGCCAAGACTATGACCGCACGCTGATGGCCTGGCATGCGCGTTTTGAAGCCGCATGGCCTGCCTTGCGGGACCGCTATGGTGAGCGCTTTTACCGCGTGTGGCGCTATTACCTGTTGTCCTGTGCGGGCACCTTCCGCGCCCGAGACAACCAGCTGTGGCAAGTGGTGCTGTCGCCCAAGGGCCAGTCGGCCGGCTACCGCAGACCCTTGGTGTGAATGGGGCCAGGCGGTCGTCCTCCTTGGCCCCCTGGGCATGGCCTGTCAGCGCTGGGATCACCCAGGGCGCTGCGCCACAGGCGTGCTCCAATGCGACATGTTCATTGATGCACCGTTCACCCCATGACCCCCACCCCGACCTCGATCTGGCCCCTGTCCGCCAGGATATTTCTGCTGCTGGGCGCGCTCAGCGCCTGCAGCACCGTGGTGCTCAGCGCAAGCTTCGCGCACCTGCCGGTTTTTGCCGCGGGTGTGCCGCCCGTGGTGAACACCGCCTTGGAACAACACCAATTCCATTCGCTGGGTATGCTCTTCACCGGCTTGGCCCTGGGGCTGTGGGGTGCTTCACGTTGGTGGTTGGCCGCAGGCTGGCTCTTGCTGACGGGTGTGCTGCTGTTCAGCCTCAACCTGTATGCGCGGCATGCGCTGGGTTGGGAGGGCTGGCGCGCCGCGGTGCCTTGGGGCGGAACGGCGTGGATTCTGGCCTGGCTGAGTCTGGCCGCCGGGGCTTTCAGCGTGCACAGGAGGGCAGGCGAACCGGTCTGATGTGCAAGGTTTTGTAAATCGGGCTGATTGAAACAACTCATCAGTGAAAACCCTGGTCTCAATTATGATTGCGACCAATGAGTCATCTCATTTGATAGTTTTTATTAACCAACCTGAGGATAAAACCATGCCTTCATTGATCAATACCGCCGTTCAGCCCTTCAAAGCCCAGGCTTTTCACAATGGCAAATTCGTGCAAGTGTCCAACGAAACCCTCAAGGGTGAGTGGTCCGTGCTGATTTTCATGCCCGCCGCCTTCACCTTCAACTGCCCCACCGAGATCGAAGACGCGGCCGACCACTATGCCGAGTTCCAGAAAGCCGGTGCCGAGGTCTACATCGTGACCACCGACACCCATTTCTCGCACAAGGTTTGGCACGAGACATCGCCCGCTGTGGGCAAGGCCAAGTTCCCGCTGATCGGCGACCCCACCCACCAACTGACACGCGCCTTTGGCGTGCACATCGAAGAAGAAGGCCTGGCTTTGCGCGGCACCTTCATCATCAACCCCGAAGGCATGATCAAGACCGCTGAAGTGCACTCCAACGAGATCGCCCGCGACGTCTCTGAGACATTGCGCAAGCTCAAGGCCGCCCAGTACACCGCCGCCAATCCCGGCCAGGTGTGCCCTGCCAAGTGGAAAGAAGGCGCCAAGACTTTGGCCCCATCCATCGACCTGGTCGGCAAGATCTGATGGGTTCAGCCCCAGGCCCTGACACCCAGGGCTTGTGTGGCCTGAAGGCCTGATTTTCAGGTCTTTGAGCGCAGCGCATGCAGGCCAAAAACCTGCTTGCGCTGCCCTCAACGACTTTCCCACCCCCAGTTGTCCCCAACCCCGTCACAAGCGCGGTCCAGGGCAGCGTCCAGTTTTCAAGGAGAACACCATGCTCGACGACACCCTCCAAGCCCAATTGCAGCAATACCTCGGCCTGTTGCGTCAGCCGATTCGCCTGATCGCTTCACTGGACGACAGCGAGACCGGCGTGGACATGAAAAGCCTGCTGGAAACCATCGTGGGCCTGTCCGACAAGGTGACACTGGACACTTCGGGACAGGATGCGCGCAAACCGTCGTTTGTGGTGGCCCGCGAAGGGCAAAGCCACGGCGTTCGCTTTGCCGGTTTGCCGCTGGGCCATGAATTCACATCGCTGGTGTTGGCCTTGCTCTGGACCGGTGGCCATCCCCCGAAGGTCGAGCAAGACGTGATCGACAGCATCCAGGCGCTGGAAGGCGACTACAACTTCGAGGTGTACATGTCGCTCAGCTGCCACAACTGCCCCGACGTGGTGCAGGCACTGTCGCTCATGGCCATCGTCAACCCCAAGGTCAAGACCGTGGTGATCGAAGGCGGCGCCTTCCAGGCCGAAGTGGAAGCCCGTCAGATCATGGCCGTGCCCATGGTGTTCCTGAACGGCCAGGTGTTCGGTTCGGGCCGCATGTCGGTGGAAGAAATCGTGGCCAAGCTCGACACCAACGCCGGTGAACGCGACGCGGCCAAACTCAGCGCCAAAGACCCCTTTGACGTGTTGGTCGTGGGCGGTGGCCCGGCCGGTGCGGCGGCTGCCGTGTACGCGGCCCGCAAAGGCATCCGCGTGGGCGTGGCCGCCGAACGTTTTGGCGGTCAGACCAACGACACCATGGCGATCGAGAACTACATCTCGGTGCTGGAGACCGATGGCCCCAAGTTTGCCGCAGCCCTGGAAGCCCAGGTGCGCCACTACGAGGTGGACATCATGAACCTGCAGCGTGCCGACAAAATCATCCCCGCCAGTCAGCCCGGCGGTTTGATCGAAGTGCAGATGGCCAACGGTGCCAGCCTCAAGGCCCGATCGGTGATCCTGTCTACCGGGGCCCGCTGGCGCAACATCAATGTGCCCGGCGAAGCCGAGTACAAAAACAAGGGCGTGGCCTATTGCCCGCACTGCGACGGCCCGCTGTTCAAGGGCAAGCGGACCGCCGTCATCGGCGGTGGCAACTCCGGCATCGAGGCGGCGATTGACCTGGCCGGCATCGTGGCCCATGTCACGGTGTTCGAATTCGCCGACCAGCTCAAGGCCGACGCTGTGCTGGTGAGCAAGCTCAAGAGCCTGCCCAACGTCACCGTGCACACCAACGCCCAGACCACCGAAATCACCGGTGTGGATGGCAAGGTCAATGGTTTGCGCTACAAGGATCGCCTGACCGGGGACGACCACTGGGTCGAGCTTGAAGGCGTTTTCGTGCAGATCGGTCTGGTGCCCAACACCGAGTTCCTCAAAGGCACGGTGGACCTGAGCCAATTCGGCGAGATCTTGGTGGATGCCAAAGGGCACACCAATGTGCCCGGCGTGTTTGCCGCAGGGGATTGCACCACGGTGCCTTACAAGCAGATCGTGATCGCGGCAGGCGAGGGCGCCAAAGCGGCCCTGAGCGCCTTTGACCACTTGATCCGTTTGCCGGCCGTGGCCATGCCCGAGCCAGAGGCCGTCACGGCCTGAGCTGCTCAGGCGCGGGTCAGCTCATTTGAAGCCGACCCGGTCGAGCATTTGCTGGACCTTGACCTGGTTCATGCCGACGGCGCTGATCGGCAGCATTTCGCTTTTGAAGCTGCCGCCGGTCATGGCCTTGAGCGCCGGGTTGTCAAAGCTCACGCCCCTGGCCGCAGGCCACTCGTTGTTGCCATTGGCAAAGTGGTTTTGAGCGGCTGGGCTGGCCAGGTATTCCAGGAACTGAACCGCATGGGCGCTGTTTTTGGCGTGGCGGGCCACGGCACCACCGGCGACATTCATGTGCGTGCCCCAGCTGCTTTGGTTGGGGAACACCACGCCCACTTTCTCGGCCATGGCGCGCTCTTCGGGCTTGTTGGAGCGCATCAGGCGGGCCAGGTAGTAGGTGTTGGTCAGTGCCAGGCCGCACTCCCCTGAGGCCACAGCCCGGATCTGGTCGGTGTCACCGCCCTTGGGACTGCGGGCCATGTTGTCCACCAGGCTTTTGAGCCAGAGTTCTGTTTTTTGAGGACCCAGGTGTTCGGTCATCGCGCCAAACAGGCTCAGGTTATAAGGGTGCGAGCCGCTGCGGGTGCACAGGCTGGACTTGAACTTGGGATCGGCGAGTTTTTCGTAGGTGTCCAGATCCGACTTGTTGAATTTGGACTTGTCGTAGACCGTGACCCGCGCGCGGGTGGACAGCCCAAACCAGGCGATGCCACCGTTGTCGGCCGGTTTGGCACGCAGGTGCGCGGGGATCGCGTCTTCCAGAATTTTGGACTTGATGGGCAGGAACAGGCCGTCCACTTCGGCCCGCCACAGGCGGGCGGCGTCGACCAGCAGGATCACATCGGCGGGTGAGGACGCGCCTTCGGCCCGGAGTCGGGCGAGAATACCCGCATCGTCGGCGTCCACCCGGTTGATTTTGATGCCCGTGGTTTTGGTGAATTCGCTGTACATCACTTCGTCGCTGGGGTAGTGGCGTGCCGAATAGATGTTCAGGACTTTGTCCTGGGCGATCGCGGAAGCGGCCACCATCAGGCAGGCCAAACTCAGAAGGGGTCGTGTGAAGTTCATGTTGCGCAGCAGAGAATCAGGATGGATGGTCGAAGTGTAATTCAAATGCGAATCATTATCAACAAGATTTGAGGAAAACATGTTGTTTGGGGATCGAAAGCCCGCTGAATGGGTGAAACAAGAGGGAAGGCCATCGACCTGGCTGGCCTGGGGACGCCGCTGGGGGGTTCTGGGCATGGCCCTGCTGTTGGCGGCTTGCACCAGTGTGCCGCCCACGCCCCCTTCGGGCACGGCCTTGCCGGGCGCCGAGCGCAAGGAGTTGCGTCTGGGCCTGGCCTTGGGCGGCGGCGCTGCCCGTGGGTTTGCGCACGTGGGCGTGATCCAGGTGCTGGAAGAGGCGGGTTTGAAGCCGGGCTATGTGGTGGGCACTTCGGCAGGGAGTCTGGTCGCCGCGCTGTACGCCAGCGGCAAAACGCCGGCCGAGTTGGTGCGCGTGGCCGAGACCATGCAAGAGGCCGACATCACCGACTGGATGCTGCCGATCTTGAACCGAGGGGCCCTGCGTGGCGAGGCGCTGGCCCGGTACGTCAACACCCAGGTGGGCGGGCGTCCACTCGAGCAGATGAAAATACCACTGGGCATTGTGGCCACCGATTTGGGCAATGGCGAGGCCATCACCTTCCGGCGAGGCAACACCGGCGCTGCGGTCCGGGCCTCGAGCGCGGTTCCTGGCGTGTTTCAGCCGGTTCGCATCGCCGAGCGCGAGTACGTCGATGGCGGTTTGGTGGCGCCGGTGCCGGTGCGGCAAACGCGGGACATGGGCGCCAATTTCGTGATCGCGGTCGACATCTCCAGCGACCCTGAAGGCAATCCATCGGGCGATACCTTCCAGATCCTGATGCAGACTTTTGCCATCATGGGCAAAAGCATCAACCAGCTGGCGCTCAAGGAGGCCGATTGGGTGATTCGCCCTGCATTGTCCGGGGTGCGCAGTGCCGACTTCGGCGCCCGGCAGCGGTCCATCGAGGCCGGTCGGGCGGCCATGAAGGAAGCCTTGCCGGCTTTGAAAGCCCGTTTGGCCGCCTTTGAAGCAGGACGTTGAGCCCCGAAAAAAAGGGCTGATCTTGCGATCAGCCCTGGAAGGGATCCCTGTTTCCCAGACGAAATTCAAAGAGATCCGAGGAGACAACTGGACAATCGGTGCCGAATCCGCCAGGTCCTGCGGTTCGGCGCCGGGGATCACTTCTTGCGGGACGCCTTGGGGGCTGCCGACACGGTTTGCGTCACGGCGGCCAGGTTCGACTCGGCCAAGTCGGTGGCTTGCTTGACGGCTTTTTGCACCGATTCGTAGGCGGTGTTGGCGGCGGTCATGGCACCTTTCATCATGGCCACGGCTTGCTCGGAGCCCGCCGGTGCATTTTGGGTGGCGCTGTCGACCAGGCTGGCCCACTGTTTTTGCGCAGTGCTGGCCTGGGCTTCGAAGGCCTTGCTGAACTCGCTGCCGGTGCCGGAAGCAATTTCATAGAGGTGACGGCTGTAGGCCGCTGTCTTTTCTGCCAAAGGCTGGAACATATTGGCTTGCATCGCCAGCAATTCCTGGGCGTCTTTCACGCTCAACACCGCTTGGGTCTTGTGGGCCGACTCGTCGAGGGCGGCTTTGGCCACGCTCAGGTTCAATTCGACCATTTTTTCCACGCCTTCAAAGGCTTTGGCGGTCAGACCAAACAGGGTTTCCAGATTGGCTTTGTGCGAGGCGACGATTTGTTCGGGTGTCAGCATGAGGGGCTCCAGATCAGGTTGGGGTTTCAGGAAGACTGCGTCGCAAGTGGCCGGGGCCGTACAACTTTGTTGCAGTGCAGCATGAGGTGGATTTTAGGGTTGACACGGGCTGATGCAAGGGGATAGGCCCAGCAGCGGCTCAGTTTAGAGAGGGTTTTCTAGAATTGGACCCCCACCATCGTTTGTATGCACGCTTACTACGCCGACCATTTTGTTCTGCCCTTGCCGCAAGGCCATCGTTTTCCGATGCGCAAGTACAGCCTGCTGCGTGACCGCATCGCGCAGGCCCTGCCCGAGGTGCGGATGTGCGAGGCCCCGGCGGCCAGCGATGGCGAACTGGCGCTGGTGCACACGCCCGAATACATCCAGGGTGTGGCCACCGGCACCCTGGAGGGGGCTTTGCAACGCGAGATTGGTTTCCCCTGGAGCCCGGCCATGGCCGAGCGGGCCCGCCGGTCCGTGGGGGCCACCGTGGCGGCAGCCCGGGATGCACTGACCCAGGGCGTGGCGGGCAACCTGGCCGGCGGCACCCACCATGCTTATGCCCACAAAGGCGGTGGCTTTTGTGTCTTCAATGACATTGC
>JAIXXW010000289.1 GCA_027490555.1 Comamonadaceae bacterium
CCCCAACGGCCTCTTCGGAGGCCGTTGTCTTTTCTGGCGGGCTGAACGCAGGTGGGCACCGTGGTTTTGTCACTTCGGTGCAGCGCAGGCAGACCAGCTCTGGGACAATCGCTGGCTCAGCAACGGGCCCCGGGGGCCATTCAAGGAGGTCTTCTCATGGCAAGCAAGCATTGGCTGCGCGGGCTCTGCGCCGCGGTGGTTTTGAGCGTCGGCTGGGGCAGCGTGCTGGCCCAGAACTACCCGACCAAGCCGGTCCGTCTGGTCGTGCCTTTCCCGGCCGGGGGGGCCACGGATTTGTTTGCCCGCACCCTGTCCCAGAAGCTGGGTGAAAAAATGGGTGTGGCGCTGGTGGTCGAAAACCGGCCGGGCGCAGGCGGCACCCTGGGTTCGGACCTGGTGGCCAAGGCCCCTGCCGATGGCTACACCTTGCTGCTGGCCACCTCCAGCACGCACTCGATTGGCCCCAACCTCAACCCGCGCATGCCCTACGACGCGGTGAAGGACTTCACCCCGATCAGCCAGGTGGGCAATGCGCCCAGCATCATGCTGGTGCCCAACAGCTCGCCGGCCAAGACGGTCAAGGAATGGATCGAGTACGCCAAAAAGAACCCCGGACGCCTCAACTACGCCTCCAGCGGCAACGGCACCATCGTGCAGTTGACGGCCGAGTTGTTCAAATCCCAGGCCGAGCTGTTTGTGGTGCACATCCCTTACAAGGGCACCGCCCTGGCCATCCCCGATCTGGTCAGCGGCAAGATCGATGTCATGTTCGACAGCCTGCCCACGGGTTTGCCGCATGTGCGCGACGGCCGTTTGCGGGCACTGGGCGTGACCTCGCTCAAGGCCACGCCGCTGGCCCCCGGGGTGCCGCCCATCGCCGATGTGCTGCCCGGCTACGAGTCCACCACCTGGTTCGGTGTGTTCGGGCCCAAGGGCCTGCCAGCCGAGGTGGTCTCCCGCGTCAATGCCGCCGCCAACCAGGTGCTGAAAGACCCCGAGGTGGTCGACCGTTTGCAGCGCTTGGGCATCGAGCCGGTGGGCGGCACGCCGGCCCAGTTCACCGCCATGCTGGCGACCGAATCGAGCAAATGGAAAAAAATCATCACCGAGCGCAAGATCACATTGGACTGACATGAATTTCGACTACCGCTTCCCCTACACCAGCACCCGCTTGCCGCTGTTTGCGCGCAATGTGGTGTCCACCTCGCACCCGCTGGCCGCGCAAGCGGGCCTGCGCATGATGCTCAAGGGGGGCAATGCGGTGGATGCCGCGATCGCCGCTGCCGCGGTGATCACCTTGACCGAGCCCGTCAGCTGCGGTTTGGGTTCGGACGCGTTCGCCATCCTGTGGGACGGCCAAGCGCTGCACGGCCTGAATGCGTCCGGCCCGGCCCCGGCCACCTGGACGCCCGAGTACTTTCACCGCAAATACGGCCAAGACGCCAAGACACCGCCCAAGCGCGGCTTCGATTCGGTCACCGTGCCCGGTGCTGTGGCCGGCTGGGTGGCCCTGAGCGAGCGCTTTGGCAAGCTGCCCTTTGCCGACCTGCTGGAGCCCGCCATCGAGGTGGCCGAGCGCGGTTACCTGATCCCCGTGGTGGTGCAGCAAAAATGGGCCGCTGCCACGCCCGAGTTGCAGTCGCAGCCCGGCTTTGCGCAGAGCTTTTTGCCTTGGGGCCGTGCACCTCAGGTGGGCGAGCTGTTCCAGTTCAAGAATGCCGCGCGCGGCCTCCGGGCGATTGCCGCCACCAAGGGCCAGGCCATGTACGGCGGAAAAATCGCGCAAGCCATCGAACAATTTGCCAAGGACAACGGTGGCAGCATCACCGCCAAGGACTTGGCCGATTTCAAGCCCGAATGGGTAAAGCCGATTGCGAAAGACTACCGGGGCTACACCCTGCACGAAATTCCGCCCAACGGGCAAGGCATCGCTGCGCTGATCGCCCTGGGCATCCTGTCGAACTTCGATCTGGCCAGCCACAAGGTGGACAGCGCCGATTCGCAGCACCTGCAGATCGAGGCCATGAAGCTCGCCTTTGCCGACACCTACCGCTACGTCGCCGATCCGCGCTACATGGAAGTCACCCCCGAGCAAATGCTCGACCCGGCCTACCTGGCCAGCCGCGCCAAACTGATCGACATGCGCAAGGCACAAGACTTTCAGGCGGGCAACCCGGTCAAGGGCGGCACGATTTACCTCACGGCGGCCGATGAAAACGGCATGATGATCAGCTTCATCCAGAGCAACTACATGGGCTTTGGCTCGGGCGTGGTCGAGCCCACTTACGGCATCAGCCTGCAAAACCGGGGCCACGGCTTCAGCACCGACCCACAGGGCCCCAACAGCGCCAACCTGGTCTTGCCCGGCAAGCGGCCTTTCCAGACCATCATCCCGGCCTTCCTCACCCAAAATGGCCAGCCGGTGATGAGCTACGGCGTGATGGGCGGCAACATGCAGCCCCAGGGCCACATGCAGACCCTGGTGCGCATGCTCGACTACGGCCAGAACCCGCAAGCCGCGTGCGACGCACCGCGCTGGCGTTACAACACCGGCCTGAACATCAACGTCGAGGCGGCGATGAACAGCACCACCGTGCAGGAGCTGATCGCACGTGGTCACCAGCTGGACATCATCAACGACTCCTACCAGGACTTTGGCGCGGGCCAGTTCATCTGGCGCATGGGCGATCCGGCCGTGCAGGGCTACCAGGTGGCCAGTGACCCGCGCCGCGACGGACAGGCTGTGGGCTTTTGATGCTGCACAGCCCCAAGTCGCAACTGACCACGGGTTTGTTGTTGGCGGCGGCCGGCGCCATGGCCTTCAGTGGCAAGGCCATCATCGTCAAGCTGGCCTACCGCCATGGCGTGGACGCGGTCACTTTGCTGATGTGGCGCATGCTGCTGGCCTTGCCCCTGTTTGTGCTCATGGCCTGGTGGGCCGGGCGCGGCCAAGCGCGGCTGAGTCGGGCTGACTGGCTGGGCGTGCTGGGTCTGGGTTTTTGCGGTTATTACCTGTCGAGCTTTCTGGACTTCTGGGGGCTGGAGTTCATCAGCGCATCGCTGGAGCGCCTGATCCTGTACCTCAACCCCACACTGGTGCTGCTGCTGGGCTGGATCTTGTTCAAAAAACGCATCACCCAGCGCCAGGGCGTGGCCATGGCCATCAGCTACTCGGGCGTGCTGCTGGTGTTCGGGCACGAGCTGGGGCTGGCCGGGCCGCACGCGGCCTGGGGCGCCTTGCTGGTGTTTTTGAGCGCCACCAGCTACGCCATTTATTTGACCTACAGCGGGCAGCTGGTGCAGCGCCTGGGCTCTGCGCGTTTGGTCGGTCTGGCCACTTCGGTGGCCTGCGGGTTTTGTTTGCTGCAATTTGTGCTGCTCAAGCCGCTGGCGGCGGCCCTGGTGCCCGAGCCGGTGCTGTGGCTGTCGCTGCTCAATGCCATCGTCTGCACGGTGCTGCCGGTGCTGATGGTCATGATGGCGATTGAGCGCATCGGGCCCAGCTTGGCAGCGCAAACGGGCATGATCGGCCCCATGTTCACGCTGCTGATGGGCGTGTGGATTTTGGACGAGCCGTTCAACATGTGGATCATCGCCGGGACCGTGCTGGTCTTGAGCGGTGTGTTTTGGGTCACGCGGCCGGCAGGTCGCCAACCGTGATGCGGCCAAAGGGCCCCATCGCATCAACTTCAGGAGATTGACATGGACTTGGGCATTGCAGGCAAATGGGCATTGGTGGGTGGCGCAAGCAAAGGCTTGGGCTGGGGTTGTGCGCGGGCCCTGGCCCTGGAAGGCGTGAACGTGGTCATGGTGGCGCGTGGCGCCGAGGTGCTGCACAAGGCGGTGGACGATTTGCGCGCCGAGACCGGCGGCAAGGTGCAGCTGATCGGCGTGGCGGTGGACATCACCACCGAGGCCGGACGCGAGGCCATCTGGAACGTGGCCGGTGGCCCTGGCAAGGACTACGACATCGTGGTCACCAACGCCGGCGGTCCTCCCCCTGGAGATTTTCGCGACTGGGACCGCGAGGCTTGGATCAAGGCGGTGGACGCCAACATGCTGACCCCCATCGAACTCATCAAGGCCACGGTGGACCGCATGGCCGCACGCGGCTTTGGCCGCATCGTCAACATCACCAGCAGCGCCGTGAAAGCGCCCATCGACGTGCTCGGCCTGTCCAACGGCGCCCGCAGCGGCCTGACCGGCTTTGTGGCCGGGGCTTCGCGCAGCGCCATCGCGGCCAAAGGCGTGACCATCAACAACCTGCTGCCCGGCCGGTTCGACACCGACCGCATCCGCTCGACCTTGAACGCCATGGCCCAGAAGGCCGGCAAAACCGTGGAAGAGCTGCGCGTCATCCAGCAAGCCCAGATCCCGGCCGGGCGCTACGGCAACCCGCAAGAGTTCGGCGCGATCTGCGCCTTTTTGTGCAGCCAGCACGCGGCCTACATGACCGGCCAGAACGTGTTGGCCGATGGCGGGGCCTACCCGGGCACTTACTGAAGACGCGCGGGGCGATGGCGTGCGGGCGTCTCAGCCATCGCCGTGTCCCTCACGCTGTCAGCCTGCACAGTCTCTGGCGGCCGCCACGGCTTCAGGCTTGGATAAAAGGCCTGCGCACGGCCCGGGGCTCAAACCCTGAAACGCTCGGCCTGATGGCGCGTGGCATCGGCCAATTTGGACAATTCCATGACGGTGGCCGTGATTTCCTCTGAGGCCGAGGCATTGCTGCGCGAGATGCCGTCCAGGTTCATCAGGTTGTCATTGATTTCACGCACCGCACTGCTTTGCTCTTCGAGCGCCTGGGCGATGCGCATCAACATCTGATCTGTTTCCTGCGAGCCCAGCTCGATCTGGCTCATGTCATGGCTGACCTCTTTGACCGCCGACACGGCTTTGACCGTGTCCAGCACCGCTTGCTGGACCAGCTGCGCAATTTCTTTCGAACTCTCGGCGCTGCTGACCGCCAGTTTACCCACCTCGTCGGCGACCACTGCAAAACCTTTGCCGTGCTCACCGGCGCGGGCGGCTTCGATCGCAGCGTTCAAGGACAGCAAATTGGTTTTGTTGGCGATTTTTTCGATCACCTCGGTGATCTTGTTGATCTTTTCGGAATTGCTGGCAATGTTGTTCACCACCAAGACCATGTTTTCGATCTTGGACAAGCCTTCGCGCAAAACCTTCACGGATTGACGCGATTTTTGGCTGGCGATTTCGGTGTTTTGCGACACATCGGTCACCGACTCTGCGGTCTGTCGCACCGCGGTCGACACCTGTGAGATGGCGTGGGTTTGGCTTTGTGCACCATCTGAAATTTGTCCAATCGCCTGGCTGGTTTGGGCAGCCGCCGAAGCCACCTGGCGCGCATTCTGGTGGATGGCCCCGAAGGCTTTGGACAAGGCGTCGAGTGTGCTGTTGATGTTGTTCTTCAGCTTGTACAGATCGCCTTCACCGTGTGCGCCGACCCGGGCGGTCAGGTCACCGTTGGCCATCTTGTCCAGCACTTGCCCCACATCACCCAGCATGTCGCGCAAGGCCACAATCGTGGTTTGGGCTTGGCTTGCTGTGCGCTTGTACGCGCCTTGCGCCTGGATTTTCATGTCCACAGAAAAATTGCCGTGACTCATGGCGCTCATCAACTGGTCCAGCCCATTCATGGTGTCACGCACACTGTCGACTGTGGTTTGCACCGCCGACATCATGTCGCCCAGATCGCCCTGCAGGTGGACATCTGAGGTGGCTTCAAACTCACCTGCGGACAAACCCCGCAGTGCCGTATTGACCGAGCGGAAACTGGTTTGCAGGTTGTTCATCAGCAAATTGGCGGCTTCGGCGGTTTGGCCCACTTCGTCCTTGGACTGCACCGCGATGCGTTGGTCGAATCGCCCCGTCTTGGCGATTTCGACAAATTTTTCTTTCATCAGCAGCAGGGGCTTCGCGATGCGCCGCCCTGCGATGTAGGCCACCAGCAAACCCAAAGAAACGGCCAACAGCAAAATAATGGACTGCGTGCGTTTCATGAACTCCAGGTTGTGGACAAACTGGTCATGGGCATTGTTGGCCTTGATGCGGCTGACCGAAGTCACGCCTTGCAGCATGGTGATGGTTTGGTCATAACTGTCGTCTGCTGACTGCATCATCATGGCCCCGAGATTCGGGTCTGAGAGCGCTGCGTCAAAGGCATCGGTCACATTGGCCAGGTAGGTTTTGACCGGCTCGATCTGGATGGTTTTCTTGAGCTCCTCATCGGCATCGAACATCCGGACCAATTCGTCAAAGGCCTGCAAGCGCACCGTCATCAATTCTTTGGCGCGATCGGCTTGTTTCAAGGCAATCAGGGAGAAGCTGCGGTAGACCGCAGCTTGTGTCTGGTGCACCACCGATTGGAGCTCCTGCGCCGACCGCTCGGC
>JAIXXW010000181.1 GCA_027490555.1 Comamonadaceae bacterium
CTGCGCGTGGCCTCGGCACTTTGCTGCAGCAGCGTTTGCTGAAACAGCGTCAGGGTTTGCATCGCTTCTTGCCGACCTTGCACGCCGGACTGGCTGATCTCGGTGCGCAGCTCGCGCTCCAGCCGCTCCGACAGGGCTTGCACCGCGGCAAACTGCTGCAGCTGCCAGGCCGCCTGCTCGGCCAATTGGTCTTTTTGGGCCTGTGCTGCAGTTTGCAGGCGCACCAGCAAAGCCCCCAGCACCAGCAGGTTCAGACCTGCCAGGAGCAAGAGCAGCCATTCGCTCATGCAGCAGCGCCTGAAACGGTGTTCAGTGGCGTCAGGGCCTGACCACGGGTCAGGTAGGCCACCAGGTTGTCGGCAGCCAGCTGGGCCATGGCCTTGCGGGTCTTCACGGTGGCACTGGCGATGTGCGGGGTCAACACCACATTGGGCACCTGCAAAAGGTCGGGGTGAAGCGCTGGCTCGCCTTCGAACACGTCCAGACCGGCCGCTGCGATCTGTTTGGCCGCCAAGGCCTTGGCCAGGGCCGCATCGTCCACGATGCCGCCGCGCGCGATGTTGACCAAGGTGGCCGTGGGCTTCATCTGGGCCAGCTCGGCCGCACCGATGGTGTGGTGCGACTGGGCGCTGTAGGGCACCACCAGCATCACGTGGTCGGCGCTTTGCAGCAGTTCCTGTTTGGAGACGTAGCGGGCCTGGCATTGGGCTTCCAGCTCGGGGCTCAGGCGCGAGCGGTTGTGGTACAGGACGTTCATGCCAAAGCCATGGGCCGCGCGGCGGGCAATGCCCTGCCCGATGCGTCCCATGCCGATGATGCCGAGGGTCGAGCCATGCACTTCGGCCCCGGCGAACATGTCATAGCTCCATTTTTTCCACAAACCGGCACGCAGGTAATGCTCGCTCTCGGTCACGCGGCGCGCGGTGGCCATGAGCAGGGCAAAACCAAAATCGGCGGTGGTTTCGGTCAGCACATCGGGGGTGTTGGTGGCCTGCACACCGGCCGCCGTCATGGCCGGCACATCGAAGTTGTTGAAGCCGACGGCCATATTGGCCACGATCTTGAGCTGGGGGTTGGCCTGCAGGAGCGCCGCATCGATGCGTTCGCTGCCGGTGGTCAAGGCCCCCACATGGCCTTGCATCCGCTGGCTCAGTTGGTCGGCAGACCAGACCTCGTCGGCCTGGTTGCTCTCGACTTCAAACACCTGCGCCAAAGATTGCAGGACTTCGGGGAAGATGGCACGGGCCACCAGGATGGAAGGTTTGGACATCATTTGAACCAGATCAAACTCATGACCACGAACAGCGGCACCAGAATGCCACAGGACCAGAGCATATAACCAAAGAAACTGGGCATCTTCACACCACGGTCTTCGGCAATCGCCTTGACCATGAGGTTGGGGGCATTGCCGATGTAGCTGTTGGCCCCCATGAACACGGCGCCCGCAGAAATGGCCGCCAGGGTGGGTGCCAGCGTGGTCATCAAGACCTGCGGGTCTCCCCCAGCGGTGTTGAAGAACACCAGGTAGGTGGGTGCGTTGTCCAAGAAGGAACTGAGCAAACCCGTGATCCAGAAATACATCATCACGTCGGGGCTGCCATCGGGCTTGGTGACCGCCGAGACGATGGCGCCAAAGGGGCCGTTGGCGCCCGCCTTGAGCATGGCGATGACCGGGATGATGGTCAGGAAAATGCCTGCAAACAGTTTGGCCACTTCGGCCATGGGGGCCCAGCCAAACTGGTTGTCGGCATGCACCTGGGCGGGTGTCCATTTGAGGGACAAGAAGGTGATCAGCACCAGTCCCAGGTCGCGCACGATGCCAGGCAATCCGACTTCGGTGCCGGCGATGTTGAAGGACACCGGCGACTTCCAGACACCGCTCATCAAGACCAGCGACACCACGCCACCGAGCAAGAGGAAATTGACACGGCCATCAAAACCGATCTGACGGGAATCCGGTGTGGGGTCGACAGGCAACACCTCTTCCCGGCGGTGGTACAGCCAGGAGTCGAGCGCATAAAAAATCGCCAGCAGGGAGCCAATCAGGAACAGGGTTTCCGGGAAGATGTGCTGGAGGGTCCAAAAAAAGTCCACGCCCTTGAGGAAGCCCAGGAACAGCGGAGGATCGCCCAGGGGGGTCAAGGAACCCCCGGCATTGGAGACGATGAAGATGAAAAACACCACCACATGGGCCACATGCTTGCGGTTGTCATTGGCCCGGATCAGGGGCCGAATCAAGAGCATGGAGGCACCGGTGGTGCCCATGAAGCTGGCCAGCACAGCGCCAATACCCAGAATCGCGGTGTTCAAAGCCGGGCTGCCATGCAGATTGCCCCGGATGAAAATGCCCCCCGAGACGGTGAACAAGGCTGTCAGCAAGATGATGAAGGGGATGTACTCGGCCAAGAGTGCGTGCACCAGATTGACGCCCGCCACATCGACGCCAAACACCGCCGCAAAGGGCAGCAAGAAAGCCAGGGCCCAGACTGCCGCCACTTTGCCGTAATGGTGGTGCCAAAAGTGGGGCGTGAGCAAGGGCATGAGCGCGATGGACAACAAGATCCCGGCAAAGGGGATGCCCCACACCGCAGTGAGTTGCGCACCATCAAAATCTGCCGCGGCGGCCCAAGTTGGCAGGGCCAACAGCCCAGCCAGGCCGTACTGAAGAGATTGGCGAGACGGAAAAAGCATCATCAAGGACCCAGATTGTTGAAAATGGGGCGTATGTTAACGGTCCTGCCAAATAGGGATCAGGCAGCGGGCTTGATTTCAAAGACCTGGCTCAGGTAAGCCAGGTATTTTTCGTCGTCGCACATGCCTTTGCCCGGGGTGTCGGAGAGTTTGGCCACCGGTTGGCCATTGCAGCGGGTCATCTTGATGACGATCTGAAGGGGCTCGTAGCCCAGGTCATTGGTCAGGTTGGTGCCCACCCCAAAGGCCAGCTGGCATCGGCCCCGAAACTGCTCGAACAGCTCGATGGTGCGTGGGATGGTCAGGCTGTCGCTGAAGATCAGGGTTTTGGTTCTGGGGTCCACCCGGTTTTGCTGGTAGTGCGCGATCATGCGCTCGCCCCAGCTGAAAGGATCGCCACTGTCGTGGCGGGCACCGTCAAAGAGCTTGCAAAAATACAGGTCAAAGTCACGCAAGAAGGCGTTGAAACCGTAGACATCGCTCAGTGCAATGCCCAGATCACCCCGGTATTCCTTGGCCCAGGACTCGAAAGCAAAGACCTGGCTGTCCCGCAAACGCGGGCCCAGGGCCTGCGCGGCCTGGAGGTATTCGTGCGCCATGGTGCCCAGCGGCGTCAAGCCCAGCAAATAGGCGTAATAGACATTGCTGGTGCCCGCAAACTGGCCTTGGGGACCGGTGCCCAGGCGGGCCGACAAGACGCGCAAGACTTCTTCGTGCCAGGCCCGCGAAAAGCGCCGACGCGTGCCGTAGTCGGCGATCTTGAGGGTCTCCAGACCGGCTTGCTGCAACAGGGCAATTTTGGTGTCCAGACGACGGCGGCCCTCCATCAGATCGGGCACTTTCTGGGTGTTGCGAAAGAACACCTCGTTGACGATGGCCAGCACCGGGATTTCGAACAGGATGGTGTGCAACCAGGGGCCCCGGATGGTGATGTCGATCTCGCCCGAAGCCAGGGGCGACACCTCGACACATTTTTCATTGAGTTTGAACAGCCCCAAGAAATCCACGAAATCGCTTTTGATGAAGCGCAGCGTCCTCAGGTACTGCAGCTCCGCCTCTTTGAAGCTCAAGCTGCACAAGGAACGGATTTCGCGGCGAATCTCATCGGCAAACGGCGCCAGTGGCACACCCGGGTTGCGGCACTTGAATTTGTACTCGACCTGCGCCCCCGGAAACTGGTGCAGCACCACCTGCATCATGGTGAATTTGTACAGATCGGTATCAAGCAAGCTGGTGATGATCATGGCGTCTTGTCTCTGGCGGGTGGATCCCTGCCTTGTGCAGGGGCAGTGTAAGGGATGCCCAGGCGGCGCGAGAGGCGGGGCGCAGTTCAGACCGCCGCGTCCATATGCCCACTGGTCAGGGTCAGCACCCGCTGCGCGTGCCGGGCCAGGATGTTGTTCTGTTCGGCCACCAGCATGGCCACGCCTTCACTGGCCAATTGCAGCAGCGCATCGCGCATGGCCATCACCAGCACCGGGGAAATGCCTTCGCAAGGCTCGTCCAGCAGCAACAGCCGAGGGGCGGTCATCAGTGTGCGCGCCAGCGCCAGCATCTGCTGTTCGCCACCGCTCATCTGGCTGGCGGGTCGGTGCAACATGGACTGCAGCTGGGGAAACAGCGCCAGGATGCGCTCGCAGCGCTGGGCAGGCGTGTCACGCGCGCCCGGGGCTGCAGCGGATGCGGCGGCGATCCACAGGTTTTCCTTGACCGACAAGCCAGTGAAGAGGCGGCGGTCCTCCGCCACAAAGCCCAGGCCCGCCTGGGCACGGCGATGGGCGGGCCAGCTGTGGATGGCTTGGCCTTGCCAATGGATGCGGCCATGCGCGCGCGGACCGATGCCGATCAGGCTTTGCAGCAAGGTCGACTTGCCCGCGCCATTGAGGCCCTGGATGACAAGCAACTCGCCCTCACCCACGGACAGGCTCACGTTGAACAAGGCCTGGGCGGGTCCATACCAGGCGTTCAGGCCTTCAACCGCGAGCATCGAGCAGGCCTTTCATGTCGAAATCGTGTCCCAGATAGCGTTCGCGCACCTGCGGGTCTTGCGCCACCTGCTCGGGTGGGCCATCGGCCACCAAACGGCCTTGCATCAGCACCAGCACGCGGTCGGCCACCCCAAAGACAGCATCCATATTGTGTTCGGTGTACAGCACGGTCACGCCTTGGGCCGCCACTTGGTTCACCAGGGCCATCATGGCCGTGCGTTCGGCCAGGGCCAGGCCGGCTGCGGGCTCGTCCAGCAGCAGCAAGGCGCTGGCCTTCTGGGCCTGTGCAGCGTCATGCGCCGTGGGCAAACCCGCCAGGGCCATGGCCAATTCCAGACGCTTTTTGGCACCGTAGGGCAAATCCGCCACCGTCACATCGGCCAGATCGAGCAAGTCGGCTTGCGCGGCCAGTTGCAGGGCCCGAGAGGGCTGACGCTGCTGCAGCCTGTCCCACCAACTCAGGGGCTGGCTGTCGCGCAGCACCAGCTGGATGTTGTGCAGCACGGTGAGGGCCTCGAAAGTTTGCGCCACCTGAAAGGTGCGGGCCACACCCAGGCGCTGACGCTGGGCCGGCGACTTGCCCAGCAGTGCCTGGCCCTGCCACCACACCTCGCCCGCCGTCGGCACCTGTTGACCCGCCAGGCAGGCAAAACAGGTGGACTTGCCAGCGCCATTGGGGCCGATGAGGGCCACGCACTGGCCTGCGGGCACCTCAAAGTCCACCGCGTCCAGGGCCTTCACCCCGCCAAAATGCTTGGACAGACCGCGAACCTGCAAACCGGCGTGGTTCATGCACTGCGCCCCTGTGGGGGCCAAAGGCGGCTCAGCCCCACTTGCACCCCCCCCAAGACTCCGCTGGGGGCCCAGACCATGACCAACATGATCACCACGCCCAAAACGCCGCGCCAGTAGGCCATGCCCTGGCCCAACTCGGCCCCGCCCCAGACCAGCAGCGCACTGCCCACGGCCGAGCCCCACAGCTGGTGCACACCGCCCAGCAAATTCACCAGCAGGGCATCGACCGACATGGCCACCGAGGCGACCGAAGGGAACACCGCCCCCTTGAAAGCGGCCCACAAACCACCGGCCAGGCCCGCCAAAGTGGCACTGCCCACAAACACCTGGTAGCGCAAAGCCTGCACCGGCAAGCCGCTGGCCGAGGCGCGCAGCGGTGCATCCCGCAAGGCCTGCAAGGCCGCCCCCCGGCTGGAGCCGACCACGCGGGCCATGCCCGCCAATGCCAACAGCATGAAGGCGCAAAGCACCGCATCCAACACGAGCCGCGACTCCTGCGTGACCAGGCGCAGGCCGATCAGGCCGTTGTCGCCACCGGTCAAAGCCACCCATTGTGTGGCCCCAGCCCAGATCACCTGGGCCAGCGCCAGCGACAGCATGGCCAGGTACACGCCGCTGCTGCGCACCACCAAAGCGCCAAACACCAATGCCACGGCCAGCGCCAGCGCCATGCCCAGCGCCAAGGCCCCCAGGAAACCCACTCCCCAGTGCAGATGCGACAGCGCTGCACCATACGCGCCCAGCGCAAAAAACGCCGCATGGCCGAAACTGACCAGCCCGCCCAAAGCCATCATCCACTGCAGGCTCAGACCAAACAGCATCATCACCATCACGTCCTCGGCCAGGCTGCGCCCATAGTCGCCCTGCCCCCAGGCCAGCAGCGTCAAGCCCACAAACACCGAGACCATCAGGGCCCGACCCCAGCCAGCCACCGGCCACAGGGCAAACACCGGCACACTCTCGCGGGGCTCGAGCTGCGCCGCCGACCCGGCCAGGCCCTGGGGCCGCCAAACCAGCACCACCGCCATGGTCAGAAACACCAGGACCAAAGTGGCCTGCGGGAAAAAGCTCAGGCCCAAGGCGTGGATCACGCCGATCAGCACTGCCGCCGCAAAAGCCCCACCGATGCTGCCCAGGCCACCCGTGACCACCACCACAAAGGTCTCGACCACCACGTTCATGTCCATCTGCAGGTGTGCCGGCTCGCGCGGCAGCTGCAGCGCACCGGCCAGCCCCGCCAGACCGCAGCCGAGCATGACCACGCCCAGCATCAGCGGTGCCGGGTTCACACCCAGGGCGTCCAGCATCTCGCGGTCTTGTGTGGCGGCCTTCACGCGCTGCCCCCAAAGGGTGCGGGTGAGCAGCAGGTGCAAACCCAGCCAGACCAGCGGTCCGAGCGCCAGGGTGAACAGCTGCCAGGTTGGGAAAAAGGATTCGCCAAGCGCGATGGCCCCTTTGAGGCCCGGAAAACGGGGCGCAAACACCTCTTCAGGGCCGAAGTACCAACGCATGGCGTCGTGCAAGGCCAGCGTCAGACCGAAGGTCGCCACCAACTGGTACAGCTGCGGCGCATGGCGCATGCGCCGCAGCAGCAAGACCTCGGTCAAAGCCCCCAGCAATGCCGCCACAGCGGCCCCCATCAGCATGACCGCGCCATAGCCCCACGCCGTGTCGGCCATGGCGGGGTACCACTGGGTCACCGCATGCGCAGACCACAAGGCGCCCAGCATGAAAAAACTGCCGTGCGCGAAGTTGACGATCCGGGTCACGCCAAAAATCAGCGTCAAACCGGAAGCCATCAAAAACAGGGTGGTGGCGTGGCTCAGGCCGTTGAGCAGTTGCAGCGCCAGTGCATCGAGTCCCAAACCAGAACCTTGCCTTCCAAAGCCCTCAGTCCACCCAACTGGTGAAGTCCTGTGCACTCACCCGGGTGGTCTGAAAGGTGTTGACCCGCGCCGATTCGTCGGCATAGCCCAGGGACATGCCGCAGACCACCATCTCGTTCTCGCCCGCCCCCACCAGCGGCAAGATGATGTTGGAAAAGCCGTTCCATGCCGCCTGCGGGCAGGTGTGCAGGCCACGCGAGCGGGCCGCGATCATCAGGGTCTGCAAAAACATGCCGTAGTCGAGCAGGCTGCCCCGGCCCATCACCTTGTCGATGGTGAAGATCAGGCCCACAGGTGCGTCAAAAAATCGGAAATTCCGCTGGTGCTGCGCATGCATCATGGCCTTGTCGCCCTTGCCGATGCCCAGCACGCCGTACAGGCCAAAGCCACATTCACGGCGGCGGTCGATGTAGGGGCTGACCCATTTCTCGGGGTAGTAGTCGTAGGCCTCGGCATGGTCGGCGACCAAAGCGGGGTTGGCGCTGATGGCGTCGTGCGCGGCGCAGGCCTTGGCCACCAGCTCCTCGCGTTTGGCGCCTTGCAGCACATAGACCTTCCAGGGCTGGGTGTTGGTGCCACTGGGCGCGCGGGCGGCCAAATCCAGGATGTCTTGCAACAGTTGGCGGTCCACCGGCTTGGGCAAAAACGCACGGGCCGAGAAACGGCTCAGCACGGCGGCATCCACGCTGGCCGGGTCATTCACGCGGGTGCTGACCTGGGGTCCGAAGCTGGGCATGCTCATGTCAGTGTCTCCAAAAAGGTTTTCAGGGGGTTGGGCAGCGGGACGGGGCGACGGGTGGCGCGGTCCACGTACACATGCACGAAGTGGCCACGGGCAGCGCTCAGGTCTTGCCCTTGCGCAAACAGCCCCACTTCGTAGCGCACGCTGGACGTTCCCAGCTTGGCCACCCGGATCCCGGCTTCGATGGTTTGGGGAAACGCCAGCGGCGAGAAGTAAAAACATTGGGTTTCCACCACCAGACCGATGGTGGCGCCCGCGTGGATGTCCAGCACGCCCTGCTCGATCAGGGTGGCATTCACAGCGGTGTCAAACCAGCTGTAGTACACCACGTTGTTGACATGGCCATACACATCGTTGTCCATCCAGCGCGTGCTGATCGGACGAAAAACCTTGTAGCTGCTGCGCGCATCAGCTTGGGGTTTGGCGGGGGCCTCGGCGGAGGAAGTGACGGGCGTGTTCATCGGCCGAGATTGTGCCAGCGTTGCCAATAGCCCAGGGCCACGCTCCAGGTCTGCAGTTGCACCTGCACCGTGGTCTCGATGTCGTGGCCATAGCCGCCGCCCATGCACAGCACCACCGGCAGCCTGCGTTGCCAGGCCCAGTCCATCACCACCCTGTCCCGGGCCTGCATGCCGTCCTGGCTGAGCTTGAGCCGACCCAGCCGGTCCCCTTCGTGCGGATCGGCGCCGGCCAGGTAGATCAACAGCTGCGGATCAAAACGGTCCTGCAGGGTTTGCAGGGCCTGGTGCAAGGCGGCCAGATAAGGCTCGTCGGTGCAGCCATCGGGCAGGCCCACGTCCAGATCGCTGGGCTCCTTGCGAAATGGGAAATTCTTCTCGCCATGCAGGGACAAGGTGAACACACTGGGGTCTTTGGCAAAAATGTGCGCTGTGCCATTGCCCTGGTGCACGTCCAGGTCGATGACCGCCACCCGCAAGGCTTGCCGGTGGTGGCGCCAGGCCTCGGCCTGCATCAGCCTGGCGGTGACGGCAATGTCATTGAAGACACAAAAGCCACCGCCTTTGTGGGCATAAGCATGGTGGGTGCCGCCGGCCAGGTTGCCCGCCACGCCCTGGGTCAGTGCATCCCGGGCTGCCGCCACGGTGGC
>JAIXXW010000144.1 GCA_027490555.1 Comamonadaceae bacterium
GACATGCTCGACACCGCCAACACCTACGACGACAAGGTGGCGCTCATCCGCATGCTGGTGGCCGAAGACTCGGGTCGGGTTGCCAATGTGCTCAAGGGCATGATCAAAGCCACCTGACGTTCTCAAGGACACTCCCATGGCCACGAAAAAAGACACCGACAAAGACGCCAAAGGCAAAGACGCCAAAGACGGCAAAGACCTCAAGGTGGTCGAATCGCCCCTGGGCGATGCACCCACCCTCATCACCGAAGAGCTGCAGACAGAGCTCGACAGCCTGTCGGGCGCCCAGCGGGCTGCGGTGTTGATGCTCTTGTTGGGTGAGCAGCAGGCGGCAGAAATCATCCGCTTCCTGAACCCCAAAGAAGTGCAGATGTTGGGCGGCGCCATGGTGTCCGTGGCCGATCTGTCGCAAGAAGCCGTCAACATTGTGATCGACGAGTTCGTGGTCATGCTGAAAAAGCAAACCAGCCTGGGCCTGGGCACCAGCGACTATGTCGAAAAAGTGATGAA
Source organism: Comamonadaceae bacterium (assembly GCA_027490555.1). Lineage (GTDB taxonomy): Bacteria > Pseudomonadota > Gammaproteobacteria > Burkholderiales > Burkholderiaceae_C > Limnohabitans_A. The sequence continues at coordinate 511 of JAIXXW010000144.1, forward strand.
ACGGGCTTTGGGCGACGACAAGGCCGCATCGGTGCTCAGCCGCATCATGCCGGGGCAGGGCAGCAAGGGCCTGGAAATCCTGAAATGGATGGACGCGCGCTCCATCGCCGAAATGATCCGGGGTGAACACCCCCAGGTGGTGGCCATCATTTTGTCGGTCCTGGAATTCACCGTGGCGGCCGATGTGATGAACTTCCTGCCTGCCGAGTCCCGCCCTGAAATCATGCAGCGGATCGCCAGCCTGGAGACGGTTCAGCCCTCGGCCATGGAAGAGCTCGAGCAGATCATGATGAAGCAGTTTGCATCCAATTCATCGTCCAAGTCCTCCAGCTTTGGTGGCGTCAAAGCCGCCGCCAAGATCATGAACTCGGTGAAGGTCGAACTGGAATCGTCCATCATGGCCGGTCTGTCCCAGATCGATCCCGACCTGATGCAAAAAATCCAGGACAACATGTTCACCTTTGAAAACCTGGTGGATGTGGACAACCGGGGTATCCAGGCCATCATGCGCACCGCCGAGCCCGACCTTTTGATGGTGGCCCTCAAAGGCGCTCCAGACTTTGTGAAAGACAAGTTCCTGGGCAACATGTCCGCTCGCGCACGGGTCATGTTCGTCGACGACATGGAGGCCAAAGGCCCCCTGCGCATCACCGAAGTCGAAGAAGCGCAAAAGAAAGTCATGCGCCTGGCACGCAAGCTGTCGGACGCTGGCGAACTGGTGCTGGCCGGTGGTGGAGATGGTTTTGTCTGACGCTGCCACGCCAGACCGTGCATGGTCTACCGATGCCTTGCTGACCCAGTTGGGCCCTGCGCCCGCCTTTGCCAGAACCTCCTGGGATGCCGTCAAGCGGCGCTCATTTGGGGCCTGGCAGCCCGCATCCCTCACACCAGCCCCGTCCGATCCCGGCCAAGACGACCGCCCCGAAAACCTTGCGCCTGTGGCCGAGGAAGAGCCAGCGCCCGCGCCCGAGGTCGACCCGCACAACGCCGACACCCCGTCCACCGCCATCTCAGAGGCGGCCTTGACCCAACTGCGAGAGCAGGCCTTTCAGGAAGGGCTGCTCCAGGGCCGTGCCCAGCACCAGGCTGAAGTTGCGGCTGTCCTGTCCCAGGAGCGTGAATTGATCCGTCAGCTGGGGCTGGAGCTCAAGAGCATCAGCCAGGACCCCCAGCGCTTTTTTGAGCCCCTCAAACGCTTGTCCCTGCACCTGGCCGAACAACTGGTGCGTGCCGAATTGAAGCTCTCAGGCCAGGCCATCCATGGCCTGGTTCAGTCCTGCATTCAGCAACTCGATCACCCCACCCCTCCGGTTCAGGTGAGCCTGCATCCACACGACCTCCAGCGCCTGCAAGCCATGGGTGAAGCGGTCACGGCCCATATGCAGCTGGAGCCAGACCCCCAGCTGCGGCCTGGCAGCGTGCGCGTGCGGGTGCAAGACAGTGTGGTGCAGGACCTGATCGAGAACCGGCTGGAGCCCCTGGTGCGGCGGCTCTTGCCCGACCCCGAAGCCTGGATGCAGAACTCCAGCCTGGTGCAAGACCGTGCAGAACCTTTGCCCGATACCACGCCCAAAAGGGACTGGAATCGCCCGGTGATCGATGTCCAGGACACCGAAGTGAAACCCTCACCCAGCGATGACGATGGGACCGCATGAACTTTGAAGACCAGGTCAATCAGCTGATCGGCGACTTGCATGCGCCGCAGCCGCAGCGCAACGGCACGCTGGTGCGGCTGGTGGGCATGCGGCTGGAAACCCGTGGCCTGATGGCCCCCTTGGGTGCTTGCTGTGAGATCGTGGGCCAAATGGGCCACCGGGTCGAGGCCGAGGTGGTGGGCTTCAACGATGAAACGCTGTTTTTATTGCCCTTCACCGAGCCGCAAGGCATTGGCCCGGGTGCGCGCGTGCGGGTCTTGAGCCATGCCTCGCAAGTGGCCTTGGGGCCCGACATGCTGGGCCGCATCCTGGACGGGCGCGGCCAACCGCTCGATGGCAAGCCCGCCCCCGAGTGCCGCGATGTCCTGAGCCTGCAAGGGCGCCCGATCAACCCGATGGAGCGTGGCCCGATCCGGGAAGTGCTGGATGTGGGCGTCAAGGCCATCAATGGCATGCTGACCATCGGCAGGGGCCAACGCCTGGGGCTGATTGCCGGCTCTGGCGTGGGCAAAAGTGTGTTGCTGGGCATGATGACCCGGTTCACCGAAGCCGACGTGGTGGTGATTGGCCTGATTGGCGAACGCGGTCGCGAGGTGCAGGCTTTCATCGAAGAGTCCCTGGGCCCCGAAGGCCTGGCCAAATCGGTGCTGGTGGCCGCACCGGCCAATGAGTCGCCGGTGCTGCGCCTCAAAGCCACGCACATGACGCATGTGATCGCCGAGTACTTCCGGGACCAGGGCAAAAACGTGCTGATGCTGGTCGACAGCCTGACCCGGGTGGCACACGCCCAGCGCGAAATCGGCCTGGCCGTGGGCGAACCCCCGACCGCCAAGGGCTACCCACCCTCGGTGTTTGCCCTGCTGCCCAATTTGATCGAGCGCGCAGGTGTCGGTCGCCACGGTATCGGCTCCATCACCGCCATTTACACCGTGCTGGCCGAAGGGGACGACGCCAACGACCCGATTGTGGACATTGCCCGTGCTTCCCTCGACGGCCAGGTGATGCTGTCGCGCAAATTGGCCGACGCGGCACACTACCCGGCGATCGACCTGAACGGCTCGGTCTCGCGGGTGATGCAAAACCTGATTTCACCGGAAGACCAGAAACTGGCCAACCGCTTCAGGCGTTTGTGGTCGCTGTACCAACAAAACCAGGACCTGATCCAGGTGGGCGCCTACGAGGCGGGCAGCAACCCCGATCTGGACCAGGCCATCCGCCTGCGCACAGCGATGGAACATTTTTTACAGCAAGACATGCACACCAGCCGGGATGCCGAATCCACGCGCAGCGAAGTGCAGGCCTTGATGCAGTTGTGACACCTTGACGGAGCACCCCCATGCGACAAGCCCGTAAATGCTGGCCCGTGCTGGTGAAAAAAGCCCAGGATGCGGTCAATGACGCCCAAGCCGAAATCGCGCAAGCCTTGGCGCGCGTGGACCAACTGCAGGCCAGCCACGACAGGCTGTGCAAGCTCTACGACGAGTACCGCCTGAAGGAACAAAGCGCCGATCTGACCTTGATGGGCATGCAAGCGAGCATGAACCAGCGCCAATTCATGGCGCAGCTTTTGAACCTTCAGCAGCGCGTGGTCCTGGACCTGAGCCGGGCCCGCGACCACGTGGCCGCGGTCAGAAAAAAGCGTTCAATGGCAGAGATCGAATTGCACAAAATGAAGTCCATGGAAGAGCAGGACGCCAAGGACGTGGCCCTGGACATGCAGCGCCAGGAACAAAAGCTGATGGACGAATTGGGCGTGCGGCAATTCAACCTGGGGCTGCAGCGCTAGGGGCTGGCTTCAAAGGGTTTTCTCGGGTAAGTCCCGGCGAAAATCCCCCCTCAAATGTCCCATAATGAAATGGAAAGCTGTAGGGCAAAGTCCTGTTTGCCTGATTTTTTTCCTATTCAATGGAGACACCCATGAGCCACCCCTCCTCACGCCGCCAGGTTCTGGCCCAAGGCGCCGCCTTGCTGGGCGCCACATCGTCGGGCCTGCTGGTGCCGCAAACCGCGCTGGCCCAAGGCGCCAAGATCCGTGTGGGCCTGATGCTGCCCTACACCGGCACCTTCGCCCAGTTGGGTGTGGCCATTGAAAACGGTGTGCGCATGGCCATCAACGAGCAAGGTGGCAAGCTCGGCGGCCGCGAGATCGAGTGGTTCAAGGTGGACGACGAATCTGAACCCGCCAAGGCCATTGAAAACGCCAACAAACTGGTACAGCGCGACAAGGTCGATGTGCTGATCGGCACTGTGCACTCGGGCGTGCAGATGGGCATCCACCGCGTGGCCCGCGAAAGCGGCGTGATCAACCTGATCCCCAACGCCGGCGTGCACATGGCCACCCGCGCCCAATGCGCCCCCAACGTGTTCCGCACCAGCTTCTCCAACAGCCAGCCCACCATGGCGCTGGGCGAGGTGATGGTCAAACGCGGTCACAAAAAAGCCGTCTGGATCACCTGGAAGTACGCCGCCGGCGACGAGGCTTTTGAAGGTTTCCGCGACAGCTACACCAAGGCCGGTGGCACCATCATCAAGGAACTGGGCTTGCCCTTCCCCAACGTCGAGTTCCAAGCCCTGCTGACCGAAATCGCCGCGCTCAAACCCGACGCGGTGGCCTGCTTCTTTGCGGGTGGCGGCGCGGCCAAGTTCCTGCGCGACTACGCGGCCGCTGGCCTCAAGGGCAAGATCCCCCTGTACGGCTCGGGCTTCCTGACCGAAGGCGTGCTGGACGCTGCCGGCCCTGCGGCCGACGGCGTGCTGACCACCTTGCACTACGGTGACGGCATCGAGACCAAGCGCAACAACACCTTCCGCCTGAACTACGCCAAGACCTTCAAGCTGCAGCCCGACGTTTACGCCGTACAAGGCTATGACACCGGCTTGCTGCTGGTGCAAGGGGCCAACGCGGTCAAGGGCGATGTGAGCCAGAAGGCCGCCATGATCAAGGCCATGCAAGCGGCCGTGATCGACAGCCCACGCGGCAAATGGACCATGAGCAAGTCACACAACCCGGTGCAGGACATCTACCTGCGCGAAGTCTCCAACAAGGAGAACAAGGTGATCGGCATCGCTGCCAAGGCGCTGGCAGATTCCGGCGCAGGCTGCCGCATGTAAACTGCGGGCGCTGGCGCGTGGGGCTGGCCCCACGGCCATCCGCCTGACATCCCAGCCACGGCGGATTTCGGTCCGCCTTTTTTCATGGCCCAGGGCTTGCCGTCTTCGGGCTTTGGCCCCCTCCTCCATTCCCACTGCGATCCCCGATGGACTTTGTGAATTTTCTGATCCAGCTGCTCAACAGCGTCCAGTACGGGCTGCTGCTGTTCATGCTGGCGGCGGGCCTGACGCTGATTTTTGGCATCATGGGCGTGGTCAACCTGGCCCACGGCAGCTTTTACATGCTGGGCGCATACCTGGCCTGGTCGCTGGCGGCGCAGCTGGGCAGTTTCACCCTGGCCATCCTGGTGGGCACGGCCCTGTCGGTGGTGTTCGGCCTGCTTATTGAGCGGCTGCTGTTTCGCCACTTCTACCACCGTGACCACCTGGACCAGGTGCTGCTCACCTTCGGTTTGATTTACGTCTTTGAAGAGCTGCGCTCCATGATCTGGGGCGACGACGTGCACGGTCTGCCGGTGCCCGAGGTGCTGGCGGCCTCCATCCCCCTGACCGAAAACCTCTCCTACCCGGTGTACCGCCTGTTCATGTCGGGCGTGTGCCTGGTGCTGGCCTTGGGGCTGTACCTGCTGATCTCCAAAACCCGCCTGGGCATGAAGATCCGCGCGGGCGCTTTCAACCGCGAAATGACCGAGTCGCTGGGCGTCAACATCCAGCTCATCCACTCGGTGGTGTTCGCCCTGGGCATCGGCCTGGCCTCGATCGCGGGCATGATCGCCGCCCCCGTCTCCAGCGTCTACCCCAATATGGGCTCTCAGGTCTTGATCATGTGCTTTGTGGTGGTGGTCATCGGCGGCATCGGCTCGGTGCGCGGCGCCCTGATCGCGGCCCTGCTGGTGGGCCTGGTGGACACCTTTGGCAAGGTCTTGCTGCCCCAGGCCTCGGGCATGCTGGTGTATGTGCTGATGGCGGCGGTGCTGCTGTACAAGCCCGAAGGCCTGTTCAAGCAATGACGATGAGGACATCCCCATGAGCATGCCCCAAGTTCACCTCGAAGCCCTGCCGCGCAGCATCCAGCTGGTGTTGGTGCTGGGCTTTCTGGCGCTCGCCGCCTTCCCCTTTGTGGGGTCCGACTTTTACACCGCCATGGTCGTGCGCATGATGATCCTGGCCATCTTTGCCATGAGCCTGGATCTGCTGCAGGGCGTCACGGGCCTGGTGTCGCTGGGCCATGCGGCCTATTTCGGTCTGGCCGGTTATGTGCTGGCCTTCATCACCCCGCAAAACGAAGCCATCAGCCTGTACACCAGCTTGCCCCTGGCCGTGGGCGGCGCCGCCCTGGCGGCCCTGGTGATTGGCTTTCTGGTGGTGCGCACCCATGGGATTTATTTCATCATGGTGACCATGGCCTTTGCCCAGATGATTTTTTTCATCTTTTTTGACAACAAATCGCTGGGCGGCTCGGACGGCCTGTTCCTCAACTTCCGGCCCGACGCGGGCCTCATCGACCTCGAAAACAAACGGGTGTTTTATTACTTCACCCTCGCCTGCCTGGTGGGGGTCTATGTGTTTTTGCGCCGCCTGCTCTGGAGCCCCTTTGGCCGGGCTTTGTCGGGCATCCGCGTCAACGAACACCGCATGCGGGCGCTGGGCTTCAACACCTTCCAGCACAAGCTGGCCGCCTTCACCCTGGCCGGTGCCCTGGCGGGTCTGGCGGGATATTTGTTTGCCGCGCAAACCGGTTTCGTCAACCCCGAACTCATGGGCTTTCACCTGAGCGCGCACGCCATCATGATGGTGATTCTGGGTGGCATGGGCAATTTTGCCGGGGCCATTGTGGGGGCCTTCAGCTTCGAGTACCTGCTGCACCTGTTCAAGGATTTGCCCGACATCGGCGGCTTTCGAACCGGCAAACACTGGCAGATGTGGATGGGCCTGTTCATCGTGGCGCTGATCATTTTTGCACCCAAGGGCATCCTGGGCCTGGTCAACCGTTTCATCGGTGGCAAGGCCTCCACCCCCGCACCAGGCCAGGAGACGGGTCATGGCTGAGCGCACCACTTTGCTGTCGGCCAGCGGCCTGACCAAACGCTTTGGCGGCCTGGCCGCGGTCAACGATGTGTCGCTGGATTTGTGGCAGGGCTGGATCCACGCCGTGATCGGCCCCAATGGCGCGGGCAAATCCACCCTGGCCAACCTGCTATCGGGCGACCTGCCGCCCACCAGCGGCCGCATCACCCTCACGGGCACCGACATCACGGGCTGGACCCCGGAAAAAATCTCCCGCCATGGCCTGGGCCGCAGCTACCAAAAGACCAACATCTTCAGCACCTTCACGGTCTGGGACAACGTGCGTCTGGCGGCGCAATCGCGCGCCCAGCCTTCGCCCTTCAACCCGCTGGGCTGGGTGCGTGCAGCCGCCGGCATGCGGGCCGTGCACCAAAGCGCCGAACGCGCCATCGAGTTGGCCGGGCTGCAAGACCGACGCCACGCGCAAGCCGGCGCCACCAGCCACGGCGAGCAGCGCCAGCTGGAAATCGCCATGACCCTGGCCACCGATCCCCGGGTCTTGTTGCTGGACGAACCTCTGGCGGGCATGGGCCAGGCCGAGGCCGAGCGCATGGTGCAGCTGCTGCTGCGGCTCAAAAAAGACCACGCCATCTTGCTGGTGGAGCACGACATGGACGCTGTCTTCACCCTGGCCGACCACCTCACGGTGATGGTCAACGGCCAGGTGATCGCCAGCGATGCGCCCGCGGCGGTGCGTGCCGATGCGGGCGTGCAAGCGGCCTATCTGGGCGAGGAAGTGGGCGAGGAAGGTTGAGATGAGCGAACTGTTGATCCAGGCCCAAAACCTGAACACCTATTACGGGGCCAGCCACATCCTGCAGGGCGTCAATTTTTCGGTCGGGCGGGGCGAAACGATCGGCCTGATGGGGCGCAACGGCATGGGCAAAAGCACCTTGCTCAAATCCCTCATGGGCATCGTGCCGCCGCGCTCGGGCACGGTGGACATCAAGGGCCAACGCATGAACGGCCGTCCCACCTTCGAGGTGGCGCAACTGGGCATCGCCTATGTGCCCGAAGGCCGGGGCATTTTTGGCAACCTGAGCGTGGTGGAAAACCTGCAAATGGCCGCCCGCCCTGGCACCCAGGGCCAGCGCGACTGGACTTATGAACGCGTGCTCGAGACCTTCCCGCGCCTGAAAGAGCGCCTGGGCCATGGTGGCCAGCAACTCTCAGGGGGCGAGCAGCAGATGCTCACCATCGGCCGCGCCCTCATGACCAACCCGGATGTGCTGATCCTGGACGAAGCCACCGAGGGCCTGGCCCCCCTGATCGCGCGCGACATCTGGCGCATCTGCAGCCTGATCAAGGCCAGTGGCATCAGCTCGATCATCGTGGACAAGAACTGGAAACACGTCACGCAAATCACCGACCGCAACGTGATTCTGGTCAAGGGCCAGGTGGTGTTCGAGGGCTCCTCGCAAATCCTGCTGGACGACCCCAGCGTGCTGGAGCAGCACCTGGGGGTGTGAAAATGCTTGGGCGCACAAGTGCCGTGCGCCGGCACCGATCACCGCGTGGGCTGCCAAAACTTGTCGTTGTGGCCATCGGATCGCATGATCCTGTGTGGGATCTGACCCCAACCTTCCACAGCGCCGGTGCTGGACAAGGCCTGGGATGACAGCACCGATCTGCAGGCGAATCCTCGCTGGTGCGCGATGGCCACCGCAAACAGGGGTTCATTCGGTTGGCCCAGCGGCTGTGTCAAATCGTCTTGGGCCGCGCACTGTGGAACCAGTCCGTTGGCATAACCGCCCTGGCCTTTGTGGTTGACGCCTTCAAACTCCATCGCGGCATAGGTGATGCCGCAATTGTCCTGGGGCAAAAACCCATAAGGCTTGCCGCAGGTGGTGCCCCCAATCTGAACCACCTCCACATCGACCCCTCGCAATCCATTGATCAAGGATTCGCTGGCAGAGCAAGTGCTGTCTGTGGTCAACACATAGACCTTGCTCAGGTTCAAGGCGTCGATGCTGCGCCCATCGGCATCCACACTGTAAAACGGGATGTTTGCATTGCTGCTGGTTCGCTTGTCGTTGTACAAAATGCGCTCAAAGGTTTTGCCCCGGGTCCGAGCTTCTCCAGCGATCCCGTACGCCAAGACGCTGGCCAAAGCCAGGTAACCGCCGCCGTTGTAACGAAGGTCCACCACCAACTGCTGCACTTGCTGCCGCTTGAACTCGGTCAAGGCCGCACGCAAAGGCTCTTGGGCCGAATCGACATGGGCATTGAACAACAAGTAACCCCATTTGACCTGCTGACTGTCTGTGACCACGCGGTGCTCTGCTTGCGGCATGACGGTGTTGCTGGCGGTCAAGCGGACCGGGAAGGTCTGCCCACCGCGCTGCACCACAAAGTCATGCACACCTGCTGATGAAGGCGACAAGAAGTCATCCACCAGTGAACGCACCTGGGGGCTGTTGACGGCGAAGCCATTGACGCTGAGGATTTCATCGCCACGCAAAATGCCCATGGTTGCGGCCGAACCCGCCTGCGCCGCCGGGTACACATGCGCCACCCTGATCCGTCGGGACGTGCCTGTTCCGGAATCTTGCAAAAGCCAGCCATAACCCAGTTCATAACCCTGCGTCAACCGCGTCCAACTGTCGGTGGGAATCATGAAACTAAAAGGGTCAACCGGGACGCCTCTGGCGGTGAACTTCGGATTGAGCTGGGCATAGAAGTAATTCGACACCGATTGAAGAAAGTTACTGCCCGGCGTGGATGTTTTGACGTTGTACGCGGCATCGTTGGGATTGACTGGCACGATGTCCCGATACCAGTAATAACGCTCCTGGAGGTAGGCCTTGATCCACTGACGTTCATCGGCCAGGGTTCCGGTGCGCGTTGCGGACAAAGCCCCCGCCCTCAGGGGATTGTCCGCCGAGCACATCTGTGCCAGTTCTCTGGAGGATTTCTCCTGGGTTGGCCCACCGCCGCCACAAGCCCCCAAGAGAGCGATGCCGGTCAACACCCACGCTCTGTGCCACATGTCATTTCAAAGCCCCATGAAAAATGGCTTTGATTAAAACATAAATACCTATAAATTGATCATTTAGCTACAAATTTACAGCAAAGGTCGCAGTTCCCGCGCAGCATCCTGCAGCAGGGGCAACCACTGGCGCTGCACAGCGGCGTCAGTCAACTGTTCGGCCGTGCCCACCACGTTCAGCGCGGCCAGCGTCTTGCCTTGCATATTGCGCAAGGGCACGGCCAGGGCGTGGATGCCCAGCTCATGCCCATTGCGGGCCAGGCAATGGTCTTCGCGGCGCACCTGGTCAACCAGGGCCCTGAATGGGCCCACCCTGACCTCGGTCTGCGGGGTGATGCGGGCCAGCTCACGCCCTTGGAGCCAGGCCTCGAAATCGGCCTGGGGCAAATTGGCCAGCAGCACCTGCCCGGTGGATGTGGCGTGCGCGGGCAAGCGTGCGCCCAGGTGCAGGCCATAGGCCAGGTGGCGCACCGGCTCGGCCAAGCCGGCACTGCGGGCCACGATCACGCATTCGTCGCCGTCGAGCACCACCGCACTGAAGGCCGCCTGTGTTTGCTCCGCCAGGCGGTTGAGCGTGGGCTGCAGCGTGCGGGGCAAACGCGAGCTGGCCATGTAGCTGCCCGCCAGGCGCAGCACCCGTGCCGACAGCCAGTAGTGCGAGCCATCGGTGTCCAGATAGCCCAGCTCGGCCAGCGTGAGCAAATGCCGCCGCGCAGCGGCCCGGGTGA
>JAIXXW010000201.1 GCA_027490555.1 Comamonadaceae bacterium
ACGCCAACGAACATTTCGACGAAATCAGAACCCGAGATGCTGAAAAATGGGACCTTGGCCTCGCCCGCGATGCCCTTGGCCAGCAAGGTCTTGCCTGTCCCCGGAGGGCCCACCAAGAGCAAACCCCGGGGAATGCGGCCACCGAGTTTCTGGAATTTCTGCGGGTCTTTCAGGAAGTCCACCACCTCCTTGACTTCTTCTTTGGCTTCATCACAACCGGCCACATCGGCGAAGGTGACCTGGTTGTTGTTTTCATCCAGCATGCGGGCTTTGGACTTGCCAAAACTGAAAGCGCCGCCCTTGCCACCGCCTTGCATCTGGCGCATGAAGTACACCCACACCCCAATGAGCAGGAGCATGGGGCCCCAGCTGACCAACAAGGTCATGAGCAGGGAGCCTTCTTCGCGGGGCTTGACATCGAACTTCACGCCGCTGTTGATCAGGTCCCCCACCAAGCCGCGATCCAGGTAGGTGGCGGTGGTCTTGATGCGCCGATCGTCCAGCGTGATGGCCAGGATCTCGGTACCACCAGGGCTTTCGGCAATGGTGGCGCTCTTGATCCGGTTGTTGCGCACCTCTTCCAGGAAGTCTGAATAGCCGATGGCATTCGCACCAGCGACACCACGGTTGTCAAACTGCTTGAACAAGGTGAACAGCACCATGGCAACCACCATCCAGACGGCAATTTTTGAAAACCAAGGGTTATTCAAGAGAGGCTCCAATCGAAATAAATGTCTGTTGCCATTCTAGGCCCGTGTCCAGCCCTCACAAGGCTTAAATCGCGGTTTGGCCCTCGAAATGGTAGGAATTAAGGCATCAAAGGGCCGTTTGGAGGCCCATGCCCACCAAAAAAGTCTCGGAGGACTTGTCCCGGGAGGATTTGGGCTTGATGGGTTTGACCACCTTGAAGGTCTCCTTGAACATCTGGACGATCTGGCTGTAACCACTGCCATGGAACACTTTGACCACCAAAGCGCCCTGGGGCTTCATGTGGTTTTGGGCAAATTCCACCGCCAACTCGATCAAATGCTGGACCCTGGCCGCGTCCGACGAGGCGATGCCGGACAAATTGGGGGCCATGTCAGAGACCACCACATCCGCCAGACTGCCCTGCAAGGCCGCCTCCAGGGTGCGGAGCACCTGCTCGTCCCGGAAATCCCCTTGAAAGAACTCCACCCCCTCCACAGGCGCCATGGACAAAATGTCCAGGGCAATGATGCGACCGTTGAGCTCACCCACCGCCGCCCCGTCGGGTGAGAGACGGCGCCGCAGGTATTGGCTCCAGGCCCCGGGGGCACTGCCCAGGTCCACCACCAGATCGCCCGGACGGATCAAGCCGAGTGTTTCGTCGATTTCTTTCAATTTGTAAGCCGCTCGCGCCCGATAGCCTTCTTTGAGCGCCAACTTCACATAGGTGTCGTTGACATGGTCGTTCAGCCAGGCTTTGTTGACTTTTTTACTTTTGGTTTTGACTTTCATGCGGATGCGTCCTTGAGGGGATAATACGGGGATGCCCCAAATACAACTCACACCTGCCGAGCGCAAGGTTTTTCGTGCCGATGCCCACCACCTCGATCCGGTCGTCATGATCGGCGGCGATGGCCTGACACCGGCGGTTGTCAAGGAAACCGAAGCGGCCCTGAACGCCCACGGCCTGATCAAGATCCGTGTCCTGGGCGATGATCGCACGGCCCGCGAGGCCATCTTCGCCCAACTGGCCGAGCAACTCAACGCCGCTCCCATCCAGCACATCGGCAAATTGCTGGTCCTTTGGCGGCCTCAACCGGTCAAAACCAAGGCAGTGGACGAGGACCGAAAGGCCGGTCCTCGGGACTTCAAAATCTTGAAATACAGCACCCGCGGTGGTCAAAAACCCGAAGTCAAAACCGTGCGGGTGCTGGGCAACCAGCGCCTGGCGGCTGGCGGTCAGATCAAACGGGCCAAACCCAAACAAAAGTCGGTGAAAAAAGGCCGCCACGACTGAGCTGCCCGTCAGCGTAAGCCGCCTAACTGGCGAACCCTGGCCGCGTTGTAGTGGCCCGCCTTGTCCTCAGATGTAGGACACACGGACGATCTCGTAACGCCTGACTCCTCCGGGCGCTTGCACTTCGGCCACATCGCCCTCTTCCTTGCCGATCAAGGCCCGGGCAATCGGGCTGCTGATGTTGATCAGGCCCAGCTTCAAATCCGCTTCGTCCTCGCCCACGATCTGGTAAGTCACCGTCTCGCCGGAGGCTTCGTCTTCCAATTCGACGGTAGTGCCAAAGACCACACGGCCGCCCGCATCGACCGAGGCTGGATCGATGATCTGTGCGGCCGACAGCTTGCCCTCGATCTCCTGGATCCTGCCCTCGATGAAGCCCTGGCGGTCCTTGGCGGCATCGTATTCGGCGTTTTCGCTCAGATCCCCTTGGGCGCGGGCTTCGGCAATCGCCTGAATCACAGCAGGACGGTCGACGGTCTTGAGCCGGTGCAACTCGTCCTTGAGTTTTTCAGCGCCACGCTGGGTGATCGGGATGGTTGACATGGTGGTTTCTCCAAAAGCAAACCGCCGAGCTCTTCAACTCGGCGGTGGGGGTGGTGCGCATTATGCCTTGAGCCGGATGACCCTGACGCAGCGCTCATGGCCGACCGTCAGGCCGCCAGTTGCGCATGCATTTCCTGGATGGAGATGACCTCCAATTGGTCAAGGTATTTCATGCCTTCGACCGCGGCTTCCGCACCGGCAATCGTCGTGAAGGTGGTGACGCGGTTGAGCAAAGCAGAGGTGCGGATGTGGCGCGAGTCGGCGATCGCGTTGCGGCGCTCCTCCACCGTGTTGATCACCAGCGCAATTTCATTGTTCTTGATCATGTCCACGATGTGGGGACGGCCTTCGGTCACCTTGTTGACCGTGGCGCAGGCCACACCCGCCGCCTGGATGGCGGCGGCTGTGCCCTTGGTGGCCACCAGCTCAAAGCCCTGAAGCACCAACTGCCGAGCCACTTCGATGGCTCGCGGCTTGTCGTTGTTCTTCACCGAAATGAAGACCTTGCCCGAGGGCGTGCCATCGGCCTTGGTGGGGCGCGGGAGCTTGGTTCCGGCGCCGAGCTGACTCTTGACGAACGCTTCACCGAAGTTCTTGCCAACGCCCATGACTTCGCCTGTGGACTTCATCTCAGGGCCGAGAATGGTGTCGACACCGGGGAACTTGACGAAGGGAAACACCGCTTCCTTGACGCTGAAGTAAGGGGGTGTGACTTCGCGGGTGATGCCCTGAGAAGCCAGACTTTGGCCCGCCATGCAGCGGGCCGCCACCTTGGCCAACTGGATGCCCGTGGCTTTGGACACATAGGGCACCGTGCGCGAAGCACGCGGATTGACCTCCAGGACATAGATCACATCCTGGCCGTCCACATGCTGGATGGCGAACTGAACGTTCATCAAGCCCACCACGTTCAGGGCGCCCGCCATCGCCGCCGACTGGCGTTTGAGTTCGTCCACCGTCGCAGTCGACAGCGAGTAAGGTGGCAAGGAACATGCAGAGTCACCGCTGTGCACGCCGGCTTGCTCGATGTGCTCCATCACGCCACCGATGAAGGTCTTGCCTTCGGGGTCTCGCAAGCAGTCCACGTCGCACTCGATGGCGTCGTTCAGGAAGCGGTCCAACAGCACAGGCGAGTCGTGGGACACCTTGACGGCTTCGCGCATGTAGCGCTCCAGGTCACGCTGCTCGTGCACGATCTCCATGGCGCGGCCACCCAGCACATAGCTGGGGCGCACCACCAGGGGGTAACCCAGCGCTGCGGCTTTTTCCAGCGCCTCTGCTTCTGTCCGTGCGGTGGCATTGGGCGGCTGACGCAAGCCCAGGTCATGCAGCAACTTCTGGAAACGTTCACGGTCTTCGGCCGCATCGATCATGTCGGGGCTGGTGCCGATAATGGGCACGCCAGCGGCCTCCAGGCCGAGCGCCAGTTTCAAAGGCGTCTGGCCACCGTATTGGACGATGACGCCGGTGGGCTTTTCCTTGTCCACGATTTCCAGCACATCCTCCAGCGTGACCGGCTCAAAGTACAGGCGGTCTGAGGTGTCGTAATCGGTGGACACGGTCTCGGGGTTGCAGTTGACCATGATGGTCTCGTAACCGTCTTCGCGCATGGCCAGCGCCGCATGCACACAGCAATAGTCAAACTCGATGCCTTGGCCGATGCGGTTCGGACCGCCGCCCAAGACCATGATCTTGCGCTGGGCGGTGGGTTCGGCTTCGCACTCGCCATCACCATGGCCCTCGTAGCAGGAGTACATGTAGGCCGTGTCGGTCGAGAACTCGGCCGCGCAGGTGTCCACACGCTTGTAAACGGGGCGGATGTTCAGGGCGTGGCGGCGGGCACGCACCACATGCTCTGTGGTTTTGAGCAACTTGGCCAGCCGGCGGTCGGAAAAGCCCTTCTTCTTGAGCGCACGCAATTCGTCGGCACTGAGGGCGTCGAGCGTGGTGGTTTCCAACTCCAGTTCGATTTTGACGATCTCTTCGATCTGCACCAGGAACCAGGGGTCGATCTTGGTCAAGGCAAACACCTCGTCCACGCTCAGACCCATGGCAAACGCATCGCCCACGTACCAGATACGCTCCGGACCGGGCTCGCCCAGTTCCTTTTCGAGCACTTCGCGGTCCTGGGTTTTTTCGTTCATGCCGTCTGCGCCAACTTCCAGACCGCGCAGGGCTTTCTGGAAGGATTCCTGGAAGGTCCGGCCCATGGCCATCACCTCACCCACCGACTTCATCTGGGTGGTCAGGCGGCTGTCGGCGGTCGGGAATTTTTCAAAGGCAAAGCGGGGGATTTTGGTGACCACATAGTCGATCGAGGGCTCAAAAGACGCTGG
>JAIXXW010000125.1 GCA_027490555.1 Comamonadaceae bacterium
CGGGCCTGCACGCCGGGGCTTTCACCGTCGGCCTGCAGACCCGTCCTGACCAGGCCGCACAGGCCGTGGCCGTGGCCCAGGAGGTGGTGCAAGGCTTTGTCCGGCAAGGCCCCACCGAGGCCGAACTGCAGGCCGCCAAATCCAACCTGGTGGGCGGCTTTGCCTTGCGCATCGACAGCAACCGCAAGCTGCTGGACAACGTGGCCAACATCGCCTGGAATGGCCTGCCGCTGGACTACCTGAACACCTGGACCCGCCACATCGAGCGGGTCAGCGCCGCCGACGTGCAGCGGGCCATGGCCCGTGTGCTGCAGCCCGAGCGCATGGTCACGGTGGTGGTGGGTGGCCAGCCCTGAGGAGCCCGCCCACGCTGGGTGGCCAGCCCCCGGGCCTTTACACTCGCAGGGTATGCCCTCCGCCCGCCCCCAACGCCCAGCACCTGGCGGTGCAGCCCGCCGTGTTGCACCCAAGCCCAGGACGCCTGCACCCCAGCGAACCGCGTCCCACGAGGTGCGCATCATTGGGGGGCAGTGGCGGCGCACCCGGCTGAAAGTGCTGGACAAACCCGGCCTGCGGCCCACCCCCGACCGCGTGCGCGAGACCCTGTTCAACTGGCTGGGCCAAGACCTGAGTGGCTGGCACTGCGTGGACGCCTTTGCCGGCACCGGCGTGCTGGGGCTGGAGGCCGCCTCGCGGGGTGCCGCCCAGGTGCTGTTGATCGAGCAAGACGCGGTGCTGGTGCGGCAACTGCAGGACCATGTGCAACGTCTCCAGGCCCAGGCGGTCAGCGTGCAGCGCGGCGATGCGGTGAACGCCCTGGGCCGTTTGCCTGCGGGCAGCGTGGACCTGGTGTTCATCGACCCGCCCTTTGACGGCCCCTGGTTTGAACCCGCCTTGAAGGCCGCCACCCGGGCCGTGCCCGTGGGCGGCTGGATCTACCTGGAAGCGCCAGTGCCCTGGCCCGCCCAGGCGCTGGGTGCTTTGGGCTTGCACTGCGAACGCCACCTCCAGGCCGGCGCTGTGCACGCGCACCTGTTGCAGCGCGTCGGCCCCGAGCCTGTGCCCACCCCACATGTCCTCCCCGAAGAAGGAAAAACGCCATGAGCCGATCCGCCCAGAGCGCTGTGTGCGCCGTGTATTCCGGCACCTTTGACCCGCTGACGCTGGGCCACGAAGACGCGATCCGGCGCGCCGCGCGGATGTTTGACCGGGTGATCATCGCGGTGGCGGTGGCGCACCACAAAAAAACCCTGTTCAGCCTGGACCAGCGTGTGGCCCTGGCCCAGGCTGCACTGGCCGATTGCCCGAACGTCCAGGCCTTGCCTTTCGATGGCCTGATCGTGGAATTTGTCCGGGCACACCACGCCCAGGTCATCGTGCGTGGTCTGCGTTCGGTGACCGATTACGACTATGAAACCCAAATGTCGGGCATGAACCGCCATTTGGCCCCCGAGGTGGACACGGTGTTCCTGCACACCAGTGCCGCAGTGCAGCACATCAGCAGCACCTTGGTGCGCGAAATTGCCAAACTCGGTGGCGATGTCTCGGGCCTGGTCTCGCCGCCGGTGTTGAACGCCTTGCGCAGCCAGCTCGCAGCCCAGAATTGACTGCCCAGTAGGAGCCCACCCCGTGGGCGATCGGCACAGCCAACCTGTGCCCCAGGATGCACAGCCTCCCAGTGGAATCACCTCAGTAGGAGCCCACCCCGTGGGCGATCGGCGCAGCCAGCCTGAAATTCAAAGCTCCGCGCCTTCCACCAGAAAGCGCACCCGCTTTTGCCCCTGCCATTCATCGGCGTCCAGGCGGTAAGCCAGTTTCACCCGAGAAGGCAAAGGCTCGGTGCGGCCAAACCAGATGCCGTCCACGGCTTGGCCCTGGTGCTTCATCTTGAGCGACAGGTGTTTTTCGCCCACCAGGCGCTGCGACACCACCTCGAGCTCTTCGCTAAACACCGGCGGCGCAAAGCCCTGGCCCCAGACCTCGTGGTGCAGCATCTCCACCAGGTCCACCCGGCGGTATTCGGCGGGCAGGGGGCCATCGGTCTCCAGGCGACGCTGCAGGGTGGCCGCGTCCAGCCACTCCAGCGCCACCTGGTTCAGCGTTTCCTCGAACACGTCCAGGTGTTCCTCGGCGATGGTGCAGCCTGCGGCCATGGCGTGGCCGCCAAAGCGAAGCAGCACGCCCGGGGCGCGTTTGGCCACCAGGTCGAGCGCGTCGCGCAAATGAAAGCCCGGGATCGAACGGCCCGAGCCTTTGAGTTCGTGTTCCTTGCCCGGGGCACTGCTGGCCGCAAACACAAAGGTGGGGCGGTGCAGCTTGTCCTTGATGCGCGAAGCCACGATGCCCACCACGCCCTCGTGAAAGTCCGGATCGAACACGCAGATGGCCGGCGGCGGCTCGTCGCCCTCGTCAAACAGCGACTCGGCCATGTCCATCGCCAGCTCGCGCATCTCCCCCTCGATCACGCGGCGTTCGCGGTTGATCGCGTCCAGCTGTCTGGCCAGTTCGTCGGCGCGGCCCGCGTCGTCGGTCAAGAGGCATTCGATGCCCAGGGTCATGTCGGACAGGCGCCCCGCCGCGTTGATGCGCGGGCCCAGGGCAAAGCCAAAGTCGAACGTGGTGGCCTTGGCGGTTTCGCGGCCCGCCGCACGCATGAGCGCGGCCATGCCCGCCGGCAAGGCCCCAGCGCGCACGCGGCGCAGGCCTTGCGCCACCAGGCGGCGGTTGTTGGCGTCGAGCTTGACCACATCGGCCACCGTGCCCAAAGCCACCAGGGGCAGCAGCGCGTCCAGCCTGGGCTGAGGGCGTGGCCCTGCGCCGGCCACCGCCTGGGCTGGGCTGCCCCCAGAGGGGCGGCCCGGTGCGGGCTCGGTGGCGTCAAAAACACCCCGCTGGCGCAGCTCGGCCCGCAAGGCCAGCAGCACATAGAACATCACGCCCACGCCCGCGATGGACTTGCTGGGGAAGGTGCAGCCGGGCTGGTTGGGGTTGACGATGACCTCGGCGCTGGGCAGTTCGCTGCCGGGCAGGTGGTGGTCGGTCACCAGCACCTGCAGGCCCAGGGCTTGCGCGGCCTGCACGCC
>JAIXXW010000303.1 GCA_027490555.1 Comamonadaceae bacterium
CCCGGCAACAGGGTCAGACCCGTCACATTCAGACCGGTGGAAGGGTCCACCAGCGACACACCGGTCAAGGTGATGTTGCCTTCGTTGGCCACCGTCGACCGGTACAGCAGCACGTCACCAGCCGCATCCAGGATGGTGTTGCCGTTGCCGCCGGTCACGCTCACCAAGACCTTGTTCAGCGACAACGAAGGGCGCGGCAGCAACTGGATCGGCTCCAGATCGCTGACAGGCCCCGTTTGTGCGCTGTCGGCCGTCGCGGTGTTCTCGATATAGCCATCACCGCCGCCATTGCTGTCCAGATCCTGCTGAGTCAGCGTGTAGCTGGTCAGGAAGGTCTGACTCTGACCGGGGGACAAGGTCACACCCAGAGCATTCAATCCGGTGAGCACGTCGGTGACGGTCACATCGGTCAATGTCACGTTACCAGGGTTGGACACCGTGATGGTGTAGTTCAACAAGTCACCTGGGGCGTCGGCAGCGATGTTGCCGTTGCCACCGGTGATGCTGGCAATGGCTTTGTCCACAGCGATGGCGGGCGCCTGCTCCACACGCACAGAAGCGTCGTCGGTGTCGGGGCCTGTCTGGTTGGAGTCGGCGGTCGCGACGTTGACGATGGGTGTGCCCGCGTCGATCTCGGCTTGTGTCACCACATGGGTGCCGGTCCAGGTCCAGGTCTCGCCCACATCCAGCTCACCATCGGCAGAGGCCGCGTCAGCGACCAGGCTGAGGTTGCTGATGAAGGGGTCGGCCACAGTCACACCGGTGAGGGTCTGGTTGCCGGTGTTTTGCACGCTGATGGCGTAAGCGATGACTTCGCCCGCAGCGTTGGCGGTGCCACCAGGGACCGAGGCTTCCTTAACGATGTTCAGGCTGGGCGCCTGCTCCACACGCACAGAAGCGTCGTCGGTGTCGGGGCCCGTCTGGTTGGAGTCGACAGTCGCGACGTTCAGGATATAGCCACCCGCATCGATCTCGGCTTGCGTCACCACATGGGTGCCTGTCCAGGTCCAGGTCTCGCCCACATCGAGCTCACCATCGGCTGACGCGGCGTTGGTCACCAAGGTCAAATCGCTGATCATCGGGTCAGTCACCGTCACACCGGTCAGCATCTGGTTGCCGGTGTTTTGCACGGTGATGGTGTAAGCGATGACTTCACCCGCCACATTGGCGGTACCGCCTGGGACCGAGGCATCTTTGACGATGTTGAGCGAAGGCATCCACTGCTGGTTGCCAAAATCCACATCCAGGGCTTTGGGTTGCATGGCGGTGATCACAATGCCTTGGGGGTTGGGCGTGGTTTGCACCCAGCCTGTTTGCTGGACTTCGCGCACCAGATAGGCATCGTTGTCGGAATCCGAAGGGTCGGCATCGGGTGTGACCGAGAAGCTGTAACGTCCCTGGGCATCCGTGACGGTGGAGACCTCGCCCGCGTCGAGCATGCCATCGGCATCCTTGTCCAGGAAGATGGTCCAGCCGGCCATGCCGACTTCGTCGTCGGCTGTGCCTGCAACATTGTCGACGCCATCGGCATCCCGTAGGGCGTTGCCGTCCAGGTCGTTGAATTTCATGCCGCTGATTTCGCCCTCGATGATGGCCGAGGGCATCAACTGGATGGATGTCGCCCCTTTGCCACCGATGTCCACCGTGGTCTGCAGCGACCCTCCGGTCCAGGCGGTGGCACCCAGGGTCGGGCCACTGCCCTGGGCAGGCACATCGCCAGGTCGAGCGATCATCAGGCCGTACTGGATTTCGGCACCACCGGTTTGGGTGGTGGGGCCGGTGTAGGTGAAGGTGATGGTGACGTGGCCATCCTGGGTGCCGGTGCCACTGGTGGTGTAGGTGACGTCACTCACACCGGTGATGTTGGCGTTGACCGTCTGAAATCCGCCCTGCGTGCCGCCACTGTTGGTGAAACTGTCGTCATTGGATGTCGGGGCACCGGCAAAGTTGGTCGGATCGCGGTCCACATCGGGCGAGGTCATGAACACAAAGCCACCGGCGTTGGTGTTCGCCTGGTAGTGGTTGTAGGTGACATTGAAAGAATAGCTCTGGCCATTGACCAGGGGTTGGCTGTTGCTGGCCTTGTAATAGAAAACGTGGGGCACGACTTCGCCCTCGAAATAGTCCGACTTGGTCTCGGAGAGTATGTTGTTGTTCCATTCGGCTTTGCTGCCGGTGGCGGCATCACCATCGGCCCAATGCTGGTAGACCTTGTCGACTTTGGCCGGTGCAGCAACGCCCAAGGGGATGGGATTGTCTGGCGATGCCGATTCGGCACGGGTGTCAGTTGGGGCCTGACCATACAGCGAGAGTTGTTCTGAGTTGCTTTCGTCGTTGAGCGTGTCCCGTGCTGAAGGATTTTTCCCTGAAGTGCTTTTCTTTGACATGTTGGACTCCATGTGTCAGCCATCTGTCTGGCCGACGTGAGTGGATGGGTTTCCCGTTTTTGGGAACTGCAAACTTCTGATTCGCAGCCAGTCCATGATGCTGGGATGGCGCCAGATGTACATTCACCGTGCGTGGTACTCATTTGGGCAGAGCCCGATGTCATGTGAAGGCGTGCACAGACACGAGCACAGCCCTTGCCCAAATGCAACGCAGACCCATCGCCATACTGCAGTCGGTACACAGCGGACCCACCAGGGGCGACATTGGTTCGCTTGGCACACAAAAAGATCAGATGTGCCGAGAAAAATTCATCCTTCAATTGGTATTCAATATTCTTAAATAATAATTAAGTTATTTAATACTCTTCAACTGAAGCGACGTGGCCATGAAACCGCCACCCTGAAAAAATTCATGGTGAATTTTGGGGGCTGATCTGATCGATACTGAACATAATCAGATTCCATTTATGGTTAAGATTGTCGCCATGACTACAGTTAAAAGCCCACTCGCCTCCGCATACCTGCGATTTTTGCAGCTGGCCAAGGTGGTGCAAGCACTTCCCGATGGGCAGGAAATGGACGCCAATGAGGTGGCTCTCTTGCAATCTGTGGCTTTGCGCTGGTACGAATACAAACCCATGACCGTCCGGGAGGCCATCAGCCTGGCTGAATTGGGCTCTCCTGCAACCTTGCACAAGCGGATCTCACGTCTGCGTGACAAAGGCATGCTCAGTACCCTCAGCATGGAAGGCGATCGCCGGGCCAAATTCCTGATTCCCACCCAACGCAGCCTGGACTACTTCCAGCACCTGGGTCAATTCATGCAGCAGGCGCACCAAGACCAGACAGCATGATGCCCGGCTTGCGTCAACTTGCTGAACAAGCGGCGCTCTCTTTGGTGAGTGCCGTTTTATTTGTTTCTTTTTTTGAGATCAACAATTGGCTGTTTGCCAGTTTGGAATACACCCAAGGCATCTCTTGGGTCTTCTTGCCTGCTGGTTTTCGTGTGATTTTGGTGTTGGCCTTCGGATTGCCTGGGGCCTTGGGCTTGGTGATGGGCAGTTGGTTCATCGACAGTGAGACCTTGCTTTCCAGCTCCTGGTTTTTTCCTTTTCTCAATGGGGTGGTGTCCGGACTGACGCCTTGGCTGGTGATGAAATACCTGAACCGCCTTGGCTTACCTGGTCTTCAATTGCAGACCATGACGGCCCAGGGGCTGCTGCAGCTGACCTTGATTTTCTCAGCCGCCAGCGCCTTTGGCCATCAACTGGTTTGGTGGCTTCTTGAGAGACCCGGTGCCAACATCTGGGTGGATGTTTGGCCCATGTTCATTGGCAACGTACTGGGTGCCTTGCTGATGCTCTATGGCATGAAGTGGGTGTTGAACGCATGGCAGCTCGGCCGGAGCACGCACAGCGACTGATCTGCAGCCTCAATCGTCCTCGGCCAAAAACAGCGCTTGCAAATCACTCAAAAAGTCAAAACCTTTCGGGGTTGGCCACACCCGGTGCAGGTCGCGGCCAATCAACCCTGCTTTTTCAGCCGCCTGCAGCCCCTGCTGGATGCTGGTCACGGCCAGCCCGGTGCG
>JAIXXW010000331.1 GCA_027490555.1 Comamonadaceae bacterium
ACCGACACCGTCACCTCCTCCAGCCTGCTCAAGAACGTCACGCGCTTCGAGGACCTCAAGGAAAAACCGAGAAAAAGCAGCGAAGAAATGGGCAAGCAGGATTTCCTGACCTTGTTCACAGCCCAACTGCAAAACCAGAACCCTCTGGATCCGGTGAAAAACGAAGCCTTTGTGGCCCAGCTGGCGCAATTTTCCCAGCTCGAAGCTTTGACCAATATGCAAGGCTCGCTGGAGAAATTCGTCACCGCCATGTCTGCCGAACGCATGCTGGGCAGCGCTGCGCTGATTGGCAAGAAAGTCTCTGTGACCGACAGCCCCACCCAACTCCATACAGGCGGCGACATCACGGGCAGCATCGACTTGCCCACCGGTGCCAGCGGCGTGCAAATCAGCGTGGTCGATGCCCAGGGCCGACTGGTGCGAGAGATGATCGCAGGCCCCCAAATGCCGGGCAACATGCCCATCGTTTGGGACGGCAAGGACGCCGCCAACAAAGCCGCCGCGCCCGGCCTGTACCGACTCAGCGCCACGGCCGTGGTCAATGGCCAAACCACCAATGTCCCGGTCAACACCCTGTCCACCGTGCGTGCCATCGCCACCAACCCCAGTGACGGCAGCGTCAGCCTGGAAGTCGACGGGGGTCGCAGCGTGCTGCTGACCGACGTCAAACGGGTCGGTATCTGACCGTTCCCCCCATCCAACCCTGTTTCACCCATCTGAACCAACGCATCACAGGAGCCCTCCAGCATGTCGTTCTATACCTCGCTCACCGGACTGAACTCTGCCACCGCCCAGCTGGCCGTCACGTCCAACAACATCGCCAACGTGGGCACCTCGGGCTTCAAGCGCTCGCGGGCCGACTTCGGTGACATTTTCTCCACCTCCCCTTTGCAAAAGTCGTCCAGCAACATCGGCCAGGGCGTTTCGCTCAAGCAGGTGAGCCAGGAATTCAGCCAAGGCAACATCTCCACCTCGGGCAACTCGCTCGATCTGGCCATCACCGGTGACGGCTTTTTCCCGCTGAAAACGCCTGATGGCCTGCAGGACGTTTACACCCGCAACGGTTCTTTCACCCTGAACGACCAGAACAACGTGGTGAACTCGACCGGTCAAAGGCTGATGGCCGCATCGGTCGACTCGTCTGGCAAAGCGGACTTGACCGACCTCAACGCCCTGACCATCCCCCCCAAAACCTCGGGTGAGGCGATTGAAACCACGCAAATCCAACTGGGTTTGAACCTGCCCGCCGACTCCGCGGTCATCACCGCCGACTTCGATCGCACCAACCCCAGCACCTACAACAAGAGCACGGCCTTGACGGTGTACGACAGTGGCGGCAACGGCTACCTGGCCACCGTCTATTACGTCAAAACCCAAAACGCCAGCCAGGACAGCCCCTTCTCCAAGTGGCAAACCTACTTTTTTGTGGGGGACACCCAGGTCAAGCCCGCCTTGCAACAGGCGACAGACACTTTGGGCGCGGACCTGTTCGTGAACAAATACGGCGATGTCCTGCCCAAAACCGATCCCCGCGTGATCCCCAGCTCGGGCACCACCGAGATGTACTCCTTGGATGAGCTCACCGACATCCGCCCATCCTCACCTGCAACCGCTTTGGGCGCTGCTCTCACCTCGGCCAACTTCACCGGCGGCGCCCTGGTCGGTGCCACATCCGGCACACTGGGTTTCAGCATCAAGATCGACGGCGCAAGCACAGCGACACCCATCTCTTACACGCTCAAGGAGGGTGATTCGAATCCGGAAGTGCTGGCGCGCAATGTGGAAATCGCCATCAACAACGTCATGGGTTCACTGGCAGACACCGGAACACCCGCTGTCAAAAATGCCCGCTATGGCATCACGGTTGAATTTGACCCCAGCGGCCCCCGATTCGCCATCGCCTCCGGCACCACCGGCGACGACTCCAGCATCGAAATCAGCGCAGCCGACGAAAAAGCCATCAACCTGCTGGGCTTGGGCGGTACAGGCGCCGTATTGAAGGTCGAGTCCTCCGTCGGAGAAGCCGTCAGGGGCAAAGCCAGCGAACCCGCTGTGTTGCGTGGCGAAACCCTGACCACCATCAACCCCACCAAACCTGTGCTGGTCACCTCGAACAACAAGGATTTCTTTGTCGCGGTGGATGGCATCAGCAAAAAGGTGGAAATGCCCTTTCCAGTGAGTCACCCCAACATCAAAGCCTTCACGGAGGCCTTGCAAACCGAGATCAACAAAATCGTCGATGCAGACACAGGACGCAAAGTGTCGGGTGTGGTGGTCGACTTTGACATCAAAACCAAACAACTGGTTTTCAAGACCGCCACCACCGGAGAAAACTCCTCTATCTTGGTGACCGGCACGGCCGACTGGGGTCTGTCCAACACCGAGATGCAGTTTGGCGTCACCACCGAATGGAAAAAATTGGCCCAATTCACCGAGAACGGTGCACTGCAGTTTGTGAAAAACGGGGTGCAGACCGAAGACGCAGAAGGACTGTCCACCAAGACCGAATGGTGGCCTGTCTACCTGGACCGGGGCGAGCTGAGCTTCGACTTGACGGGCAAACCCACCTCACCCCTGACCGGCATGCCGTTTGAGACGGCCTTCTTGCAAGGCGGCAAGGGTGCGTTGACCATGTCGATCGACTTCACGAAATCCACCCAGTATTCGAGCGCTTTTGCGGTTTTGTCCCAGTCCCAGGATGGCGCCCCCGAGGGTGAACTGATGGGCCTGAACATCAACCCCGACGGTCTGGTGAACGCCACCTACTCCAACGGCTCACAGGTCTCACTGGGCAAGATCGTGCTGGCCAACTTCTCCAGCCCTTCTGGTCTGCGCCAGGTGGGTGACGCCAGTTACCTGTCGTCTGCATCCTCTGGTACGGCCAAGATCGGTGAAGCAGGCTCGGCAGGCTTCGGTTCGATCCGCGCCGGTGCCACTGAACGCGCCAACGTGGACCTGACGCAAGAACTGGTGGACCTGATCACCGCACAACGGAACTTCCAGGCCAATGCCAAAGCGATCGAGACCAGCAGCACCATGACCAGCGCCATCATCAACATCCGTTCTTGATGCGCCGACATCTCCACCCCTGAACGCAAGACAAGCACACCATGGACCGCCTCGTTTTCACCTCCAACACCACCATCAAAGAGCATGCGATGGCTCGTCAGGTGCTGGTCAACGACCTGGCGAACGTCTCCACCATTGGCTTCAAAAGCAGTTACGACGTCGCCTTGCAATCGGTCAAAGTCCAGGGCGCCGGTTTTGACACCCGTTACCAGGCTCAGACCATCTCTCGCGACCTGATCCGCATGGACGCAGGCCCAGTGATGGCCACAGGCCGGCCCATGGATGTGGCCCTGGCCGATACAGCGGTCCTGACGGTGCAAAGTCCCAATGGCGCACTGGCCTTCACCCGGCGTGGCGACCTCAGGGTCAACATCCAGGGGCAATTGGAAAACGGCTCGGGACATCTGGTTTTGGGCGAAAACGGGCCCATCACCATCCCACCGGGTTTGATGGTCAATGTCAACGTCGATGGCAGTGTGTATGCACGCAACCCGGCCCAGGAGGGCGCAGCGGCCGATGTGCTGATCGATCGACTGCGCTTGCGCGATGCCTCCGGCGTGAGCCTGGCGCGCCGCCAGGACGGTCTGTTCAAGATCGCCGACAAACCGGATGGCACCGACATCGAGGTCAGCGGTCTGGAGTTGCGGGTCATCCCGCAAGCCCTGGAGAGCAGCAACGTCAGCGCCATCGAAGCCATGGTCCGTTTGATGGACCAGTCGCGCACCTTCGAAACCCAAATCAAGATCATCAAGGAAACCAAATCGCTCGACGAGTC
>JAIXXW010000047.1 GCA_027490555.1 Comamonadaceae bacterium
ACACATGGGCAACGCCATACGCCGCATCCAAAGTGCCGATCCGGCTTTCTGGCTGCAAGAAGGCGAGCGTCTGGCGCAGCCCCTGGTCAAAGGGCTGCGCAGCCGGTAGCGGGCATCAGGGCTTGCGCAGGCCCATCCACATGACCGTGGCCACCACCACGGCCGCCCCCACCAACTGCATGGGCGCGATGGCCTGGCCCAGCAGCACCCAGGCCAGCACCAGCGCACAGATGGGCTCGACGTTCATGATGGCCGAGTTGCCCACCACGCCCAAGCGGGGCAACACGGTGAACATGATGGTGAATGCCGTGCCGTACAAAAAGGTCAGCATCGCCAGGCCCCACCAACCGGGCACGGCCTGCGGCCACTGGAACCCGCCTTGCGTGAGGGCCAGGGCGCCTGCCAGCACGCCCACCGTGGCCATGCTGGTGAAGGTGCGCAGGCGCCCGTCCACGCCCACCGTGCCATGCTGGGTCAACACCAGGGCCAGGCCAAACGTGGCCGAGGCGGTCAGGGCAAAACCCACGCCCGCCCCGATCTCGCCCCAATGCCGGGCTGCGCCCAGCCCCGAGGCGGCGCCCATCACATCGAGTGCCAGGGCCAAGCCGAGCATCATCACCGGCATGGCCACCAGCACCGCGCGTTCGGGCCGGTGCCCATACAGCAGCCTGGCCCACAGGGCCGTGGTCAGCGGGTAGGTGTTGAAGGCGAGCAAAGCCAGGGCCACCGGCAAACGCGCCACGGCCGAATAAAGGCACACGCTTTGCACCGCGATCAGCAAACCCACGGCCCCCAGGTATTTCCGCTGCCCGGACAAGACCTGGAACGCCACCTTCTGGTGCCACAGGATCAGGGCCACCACGCAGGCGGTGACAACACTGCGCACCGTGACGGCGGTCACCACATCCAGGCCGTGGTTGAAAGCGATCCGGGCCGCCACATGGTTGGCCCCCATCATGAAGGCGGTCAACAGCAATGTGGCAAAGGCCACTGCGCTCAGGCCGGATGGATTGGGGTTGTTCATGCTTTGGGGTAAAGCCCCAGGCCCACCGCATGGAGCCTGCTCAGGCCCAACAAGGCGTCGGTGCAGGGTGTGGCCGTGCCCGTCAACTGCCCGAGCTCGCGCACGGCGGTCACCAGGGCATCGAGTTCGACCGGCTTGCCCGCGTCCACGTCTTGCAGCATCGAGGTGCGAAACGCCCCCAGCTTGCGGGTGACGGCATGCCGGTCTTCGGGGGTTTGGGCGATGGGGATGCCGATGCGCTCACCGACCGCCTTGGCTTCGAGCATGATGCGCGAGACAAATTCGCGCACCAGGGGGTCGTCGAGGATGAGGTCGGTGGTGGCCCCGGTGAAAGCGCTGATGGGGTTGAGGGTCATGTTGCCCCACAGCTTGTACCAGACGTCTTGCTGGATCTGGGGCGAGACCGTGGCGTTGAAACCCGCCCGCACCAGCAAAGCCGCCAGGGCCTGCACACGCGGTGTGAGGGCACCGCTGGGCTCGCCCAGGATCAGGCCGTTGCCAAAGTGGTGCCGGACCACACCCGGCACATCGACCGCGCAACTGGCATGCACCACGCCGCCCACAATGTGCGCGGTCGGGATGTGCTGCGCGATCACGCCGCCCGGGTCCACCGCATCAAGGTGGGTGCCGGCCAAAGCGCCGCCAAAGCCCTGCAAAAACCACCACGGCACGCCGTTCATGGCCGTCAGCACGATGGTGTCGGGGCCCAGCAAAGGGCCGATGCGCCGGGCCACATCGGCCATGGCCGGGGCCTTCACAGCCACGATCACCAGGTCTTGCACGCCCAGCTCGGCAGGGTTCTCGCGGGTCACCAAAGAGGCGCGAATCTCCTGCCCGCCTTGCAGCAGCACCAGACCGTTTTGTTGCAAGGCCTCCAGGGTGGCCCCGCGCGCCACCGCGCTCAGGCTGCAACCGTGCTGCGCCAGGTGCGCCCCGATCCAGCCCCCAATGGCCCCTGCGCCGTAAATGCAAACCCTCATGCGCGCCACCCTGTGTCCTGACGGTCCACCTGGCGCACCAGGGCCTGAAACACATCCTCGCCCGCGCCGTGGTGGGGGTTGAACTGCAGGGCATCCCGGGTGCATTGGTCGGCAATCGCCTCGCTCACCACGATCGGCTGGCCCATGCTCAGCGTGGCCATCTGGATTTCGCAGGCGCGCTGCAAAGTCCAGAGCACGGCAAAGGTCTGCGGCAAGGTTTGCCCCCAGGCCAGCAAACCGTGGTTGCGCAGGATGACCGCCTGTTTGTCACCGATGCTGCGCAACAGGCGCGGCGCCTCTTGGGCATGGATGGTGATGCCCTCAAAGTCATGGTAGGCCACCATGTTGTGCAGCTGGGCACTGTAAAAATTGGTCTGCTGCAAGCCGCCTTGCAGACAGGCCACGGCCACCCCCGCCGTGGTGTGGGTGTGCATCACGCAATGCGCACCGGCCAGACCTTCGTGCACCGCCGCATGCACGGTGAAGCCGGCCGGGTTCACGGGATAGGGTGAGCCATCGAGCACCCGGCCCTGCAGATCGATCTTGACCAGGTTGCTGGCGGTCACCTCGCTGTAGTGCAGCCCAAAGGGGTTGATCAGGAACTGCTTGTGCCCGCCGGTGACGCTGTCGGGCAGCCTGAGCGTGATGTGGTTGTAGACCATCTCGGTCCAGCCCAGCAGCGCGAACACCCGGTAGCACGCCGCCAGCTGCAGGCGGGCCTGCCATTCATCGGGGTGGACCTGCGCTTGCAGCGAGGGCACCAAAGGTTGGGGTTTGGGGAACATCGGGGTCTCCTTGCATCGGGGTCAAATGAAATGGCATTCATTGGGGTCACATCCATTGGGTTCATCATGAATGGGGGTCAGACCCCCATTCACGGGCTCCCATGCTGCCCTCAATAGGTGGCGCCTTTGGCTGCAGCAGCCAGTGGCAAGTTGGACTTGAAGTGCGCGACCAGATCGGTGGTGTGGCGCATCAGGATTTGCGTGTCCAGGCCCACCGCGACGAAGAGCGCGCCGAGCTCAAGGTAATGCGCGGCCAGCTGGCGGTCCGGGGCGAGGATGCCCGGGGCCTTGCCCGCCTGCAGGATGCGGGCGATGGCGCCTTCGATGGCCGCTTGCACCTCGGGGTGGGCGGCGTTGCCCACATGGCCCATGGAGGCCGACAGGTCTGCCGGGCCGATGAAGACCCCATCCACCCCAGGCGTGGCGGCGATCGCGTCCAGGTTCTGCAGGGCTTGGCGCGACTCCACCTGCACCAGCAGACACACCTCCTGGTTGGCGCGTTGGAAGTAATCGGGGTAGTGGCCCCAGCGCGAGGCCCGCGCACCCGCCATGCCGCGCACACCGCCTTGCCCGTCGTTCTGCGGGTAGCGCATGGCCTGCACCAGCTGTGCGGCCTGCTCGGGCGTGTCGACCATGGGCACCAGGATGTTTTGTGCGCCCAAGTCCAGGTACTGCTTGATCAGCGCCGTCTCGCCCACAGGCACGCGGCACACCGGGT
Organism: Comamonadaceae bacterium; assembly: GCA_027490555.1. Lineage (GTDB taxonomy): Bacteria > Pseudomonadota > Gammaproteobacteria > Burkholderiales > Burkholderiaceae_C > Limnohabitans_A. Next base: position 3,508 of record JAIXXW010000047.1, read on the forward strand.
GGCTGCCGGGGTAGGCGGCCAGGGTCTGCAATTGGGCCTGGATGCTGCGCAGGTCATTGGGCGCGTGCTCGCCATCGATCACCAGCCAGTCGAAACCGGCCAGGGCGCAGATTTCGGCGGTGTAGGCGCTGGCCAAGCCCATCCACAGGCCGATCTGGGGCTTTTTGTTGTGCAAGGCTTGTTTGAAAAGGTTCACAGGGGTGTTCATGGATCATTTCCTCTTGTTAAAGGCCACAAGGCTTGCAGGCTGCTGGTGCCGGGGTGGCGGTATGGGCGATGTGGCAAAGCGAAGCGCCTCTGAGCCCGGGCCGCCACCCCGGCACCAGCAGCCTCCCGCACACGCATGACGAAGACTGGGCATCAAACAAACCGGAACGCCAGTTTGCCCAGCGGCCCATAGTCCGCCTCGAACACATCGCCCACTTTGGCCAGCGCCGGCTTGGTGAACGAGCCGGCCAGCACGATCTCGCCGGCTTGCAGGTGCTCACCCCAGGGGGCCAGCTTGTTGGCCAACCAGGCGATGCCCACGGCAGGATGCCCTTGCACGCCCGCCGCCAGACCGGTTTCCTCGACCACGCCGTTTTGGCGCAGCACCGCGCCGCACCAGGGCAAATCGGTGGTGAGCGGGTCGACCCGCTTGGCCCCCATCACAATGCCCGCGTTGGCGGCGTTGTCGCTGATGGTGTCGAACACCTTGCGCATGGCCTTGGTGTGGCGGTCGAACTGTTCGATGCGCGAATCGATGATCTCAATCGCGGGCGTCACATATTCGGTCGCTTCCAGCACCTGCTGCAGCGTCACGTTGGGGCCGCGCAAGGCTTTTTTGAGGATGAAGGCCAGCTCCACCTCGACACGCGGCGCGATGAAATCGGCAAAGGGAATGTCCAGCACCTGACCGGGGGTGCAGGTGTAGAGCATGTCGTCCAGCAGCGTGCCGTAGTCGGGCTCGTCGATCTGGCTGGAGACCTGCATGGCGCGGCTGGTCAGGCCAATTTTGTGGCCGATCAGGGTGCGCCCTTCGGCGAACTTGAGCTGCATCCAGGCGCGGTTGATGCGGTAGCCATCCTCGATGCTCATGCCCGGGAAGCGCTTGGAAAAGTGCTCGATCTGCACGCGCGATTTTTCGGACTGGTTGAGCTCGTGCGCGAGCTGCTGGATCTGGTCTTCGGTGAACACGGACATGGCTCAAACTTTGTTGAAAAGTGGATGAAGAAATGGGGGTCGGATCCCGATTTCGCGTCAGCGAAACTCGGGCTCTGACCCCCATTTCTGGACTGGAGGCACCGCGGCCTGAAACAGCGGATGGAGGTTGCTGTGCTTGGCGTCAAACACTTCGGGGCCGACGTCGATCTGCAGCGTGATGCCGATGTGGCGCTGCGCCATGACCGGCTCAAAAAAGGCCTTGGCCACTGCGAGCAGGGTCTGGCCGGCGCGCTGCTGCGTGGCTTCGCTGCGGCCACGGCCCATGCGCACATTCAGGTACACAAAGGCATAGTCGCCCGTGCCGCCGGCGGCCCGCCCCGCCGCACCGCCATCGGCCACCGCGTAATGCGGCGCAGGGTAGGCCAGCACCCGCGTGCCGCCAGTAGGAAAAACGGGCTTGTCTTCGTCGTCTTTCACGGTGAGCATGGCGTCGGCCATCTGGCGGCACAGCGTGGTCATGTTGACCTCATGCTCGAGCTGGCCGGTGTAGAGGATCACGAGGTGGGGCATGCTGCGGTCTCCTCACAGACGGGTGCTGATGGCGGTGTAACCCACGGCGCTGCTGGCCACGGGCGCGGGCACGTGTGCGCCGTCTTGCGGCGTCACGTCAAAGATGGCGTTGAGCTGGCCGGTGCCGCTGGCGCCAAAGTAGGGCGTGACCATGTCCACGCCGCCGTCGTAGCCCGTCCAACCCAAAGCACCCATCAGCATGGCGGTGTCGTGCATGAAGCCTTCGCCATGGCCTTTGCTGGCGTACTCGGGCAGCATCTCGCAAAAGGCCTTCCACTCGCGGTTGGCCCACATCTGCAGCACCTGCTTGTCCAGCTGCTCCAGAAAGGGGCTCCAGATTTTGTGGGCGTATTCGGGCGCCAGACCGTTTTGCGCAAAGCGGTGTGAGAGCGAGCCACTGGCCAGAAAAGCCACCTTGCCGTCGTAATGTTTTTCCACCGCCTGGCGCATGGCCCAACCCAGGCGGGCGCTGTCGTTCAGGTAATGCACCATGCACAGGGCCGAGACCGAAACCACCTTGAAGTGCTGGTCTTCGTTCATGTAACGCAGCGGCACCAGCGTGCCGTACTCCGGGTCGAGCGTGGTGTTGTCGTGCGCCAGCGTTTCCACACCGTGCTCGTTGGCCACGCGGGCCAGCAGGTGGCCCAGCGCGGGGTTGCCGGGCGACTCAAAGGCCATGTGGTGGATGAAGTGAGGCAGCTCGTTGCTGGTGTACTCGCCCTTGAAGTGCGGTGCGCAATTGATGTGGTAGTTGGCATTGACCAGCCAGTGGGTGTCGAACACCACCAGCGTGTCCACCCCCAGCGCGCGGCAGCGGCGGCTGATCTCCTGGTGCCCATCGATGGCGCTTTGGCGAGTGCCAAAACGCGGGCCGGGGATTTCGCTCAGGTACATGCTGGGCACATGGGTGATTTTGGCGGCGAGGGCGAGTTGTCCCATGGCGTTGTCCTGTGTGTTCGGTTGGCGATCAGGGGCAGATCAGATCGATGTCCGGGAAGTAGCGGCGGTAGCGCCCTGCATCGCGGGTGAGCAGTTTGTAGCCATCGGCTTGTGCATGGGCACCGATGAAGAAGTCGGGCAGTACGCCGGTTTTGGTGCCCCCGCGTTGGCGGTATTGCCGAAAGGCCACACCTGCCAGTCGGGCGGCTGGGCGCGAGAGCTCGCGCATTTGCATGCCCAGCATGTCCACGAACTGGTCCAAGTGCGCAGGTTCGGCCGGGTGGCCGGCCAACTCGGCATAGACCACCATGTTGATGGCCAGTTGGCCGGGCTTGGCACTGCGCAACCGATGCAGGGACCAGGGCATCCAGATCGGATCGGCCTTGTAAACGTCCAGCAACACATTGGTGTCCACCAGGATCATGGCTTGTTCCAGTCTTCGCCACGCGTGATGGCCATCCACTCGTCGGTGCTGGGGCCGTCCTTGGCGATGCCAATGAACTGGCGGATCGGGTCGTCGGGAGCCAGGAACGACAGGTCGGGCTCCGGCGCGTTCTGGCCCGGCAATGGCGTTTTGGCCGCTACCAGGTATTCGGCCAGGGCTTCTTGCACGACTTGTGATTTGGTCAATTTGCGCGAAGCACAAAACTGTGTCAAATCTCGTTCGATGGCTTCAGGCAGGCGGACAGACAGCATGATGGCTCCTTGTCATACAGCATTGGATTGATGTATGACGACAAGTATGACGGAAAAATGAAATTTGTCATACACCCCAATGCGGAATGTGGTGGCTGCCCATCGAGACGGCCACGTTCTTGGGTTCGCAAAAGACTTCGTAGCTCCAGGTGCCGCCCTCGCGGCCGGTGCCGCTGGCCTTGGTGCCGCCGAAAGGCTGGCGCAGGTCGCGCACGTTCTGGCTGTTGACAAAGCACATGCCGGCCTCCACCGCAGCGGCCACGCGGTGGGCGCGGCCGATGTTCTCGGTCCAGACGTAGCTGCTCAAGCCGTATTCAATGTCGTTGGCCTTGGCAATCGCGTCGGCCTCGTCCTGGAAGGGGATCAGGCAGGCCACCGGGCCGAAGATTTCTTCCTGCGCGATGCGCATGCGGTTGTCGACGTCGGCGAACACGGTGGGCCAGACGAAGTTGCCTTGCTGCAATGGGCCGCTCAGTGCAGGCGCGTAAGAGGGCCGGTCCAGGCCGCCGCAGAGCATCGTGGCGCCCTCCTTGGGGCCGAGTTCGATGTAGCTGCGCACCTTGGCCAGGTGGGCCTGGCTGATCATCGGGCCGACGATGGTTTTCTCATCGAGCGGGTCGCCCACCGTGATGCGTTTGGCGCGTTCGGCAA
>JAIXXW010000306.1 GCA_027490555.1 Comamonadaceae bacterium
GACAAGATCGAAGTTTGGGCGCCCGCCCAATCGGCCTCGTTTGTCATCGGCACCGTCGCGGGAGCGGGGGGCTTCAAACCTGAAAACATCACGGTCAACATCACCTTGCTGGGGGGTGGTTTTGGGCGTCGGGTGGAGGCCGATTACGCCGCTGACGCCGCCTTGGTGGCCAAGGCCATGCCCGGCACGCCCATCCAGGTGATCTGGACACGCGAAGACGACATGGTGCACGACAAATACCGCCCCATGACGGGCCAGCATTTGGTCGCTGGCGTCGACGCGCAGGGCAAGATGGTGGCTTTGCTGCACCGCGTCGTCTCCGAGGGCATTTACTCGCGCGTGGTGCCCCCCGCCTTCAAGGCAGCAGGCGGCAAGGACGCGCCGGTGATGGAGGGCTCCGAAATCACCTACGACATTGGCGACCACAGTGTCCAGTTCATGATCGAAGACCGCGGTATCCAGGCCGGTTTCTGGCGAGCCGTGGGTCCGGGTTACACCAAATTTGCCATCGAGACCCTGGTGGACGAAGTGGCGCGTGGGGTGGGCGCTGACCCCTTGGCCTACCGCATCGACTTGCTCAAAAAGCACCCGCGTGGCGCAGCCGTTTTGCAAGCGGTGGGCGAGATGTCGGGATGGGGCAAAGCCAAGTTGCCCCGAGGGCATGCCTTGGGCCTGGCGTATTCGGACGCGTGGAACACCTACTGCGGCATGGTGGTGCAGGTGTCCATCGTCAAAGGCCGCCCCAAAGTGCACAAGGTTTGGTCGGCGGTGGACTGCGGTCATGCTTTGCAGCCGCAAAACATCCAGGTGCAAATCGAAGGCTCGGTCATCTTTGGCCTGTCGGCGGCGCTGCACGAACGCATGGACTTCAGGGCAGGTGAGCCTTTGCAAACCAACCTGAACAGTTACGCCGTCTTGCGCGCCAATGAAACACCCGAGGTGATCGTCAAGGTCATGCCCACAGACAACCACCCTGGGGGCATCGGTGAAGTGGGCTTGCCGCCCCTGGCGCCTGCCGTGGCCAATGCGGTCGCCGTGCTCAATGGCAAGCGTTTGCGCGCCTTGCCTTTCCCCTTGGTCTGACGGCCAAGAGCCCCCCAAGACCCTTGCCCTTACCCTGGGGCAGGGGCTGGCCTTCGTGAATCAAAGGTAGGGTTTTGCCCAGCCTAAACCCCGTGAGGTGCCACCCGCCGTGGGGTCGGCCGGGTTGTACTCGCAGCCGATCCAGCCGTTCCAGCCGCATTCGGCACTGACACGGTCGATGGTCTGGAAAATATGGGTCCAGTTCAGCTCGCCCGTGCCCGGTTCGTGGCGCTGGGGCACGTCGGCGATCTGGAAATGCCCCACCTGGCCGGTGGGCAGGTACTGCGCGATCTTGGCGCTCAGATCGCCCTCGACGATCTGGCAATGGAACAGGTCCATCTGCACCTTCACGTTGGCCGCGCCCACCGCCGCCACGATGCGGTGCGCATGGTCTTGCCGGTTGAGGTGAAAGCCCGGCACGCTGCGGGTGTTGATCGGCTCGATCAGAACGTTCACACCGGCTGAGGCCGCCTGTGCCGCAGCCCATTGCAGGTTGCCGATGAGGGTGGCATCTGCGTCGGGGGCACTGGCACCTTCGGCCCGCAGGCCCACCATGGCGTGGATGCGCGGGCACTGCAATGCCTCGGCCCATTCCAGTGCCTGTGCAAATCCCGCGCGGAATTCACTTTCGCGGCCCGGCACACTGGCGGTGCCGCGTTGCCCATCGGCCCAGGCGGCGTTGAAGCTGGCCACATCCGTGCCGCCGGGTGGGGTGTTGAACAGCACCTGCTGCAAGCCGTTGCCTTTCAAGCGGGCGCTGATGTCGGCTTTGGCAAAGGCATAGGGAAACAGGAACTCCACCGCTTTGAAGCCGTCTTGGGCCGCCGCCTCAAAGCGGTCCAGAAAAGGCAAATCGGGGTACATCGTGGAGAGGTTGGCGGCAAATTGGGGCATGTCTGGGGTCTCGGCAGGGGACTGCAGGGTGGGTGAGCCATGGCGGCACGAGCCTGCGAAGATACCAGCAAACCGGGCAGGCCATCCAAATCCATCGGCGATGGGCGGCCAGACGGCCCGCCTGCCGTTCAGCGCGTCACCACCCGCGCCATCTCGAGGCATTTGTTGGAATAACCCCACTCATTGTCGTACCAGGCCATCACCTTGATGAAGGTGCTGTCCAGGGCCATGCCCGCGTCGGCATCGAACACGCTGGTGCACACCTCGCCCCGGAAATCGGTCGACACCACCTTCGCTTCGGTGTAACCCAACACACCCTTCAAGGCCCCTTGGCTTTGGGCTTTCATTTCGGCGCAAATCTCGGCATAGGTGGCCGGGCTGCTCAACTCGGCCGTCAAATCCACCAGCGACACATCGCTGGTGGGCACACGCACCGCCACACCGGTGAGTCGACCTTGGATGTCTGGAATCACCACGCCCACAGCCTTGGCCGCGCCGGTGCTGCTGGGGATGATGTTTTCCAGAATGCCGCGTCCGCCACGCCAGTCTTTGTTGCTGGGGCCGTCCACCGTTTTTTGCGTGGCGGTGGTGGCGTGCACGGTGGTCATCAGGCCGCGCTGGATGCCCCATTTGTCGTTCAGCACTTTGGTGATGGGGGCCAGTGCATTGGTGGTGCAGCTGGCGTTGCTGATGATGGCTTGACCGGCGTAGGAAGCATGGTTCACGCCATAGACAAACATGGGCGTGTCATCTTTGGACGGTGCAGACATCACCACTTTCCTGGCGCCTGCGCTCAGGTGTTGGCCCGCGCTGGCCTGGTCCAGAAACAAGCCCGTGGCTTCGATGACCACGTCGGCGCCCACTTCGTTCCACTTCAGCTGGGCGGGGTCGCGCTCTTGGGTGAGGCGAATGCGCTGGCCGTTCACGATCAAGGTCGAGCCCTCCACCGACAAGCTGCCCTGAAAACGGCCATGCACGCTGTCGTACGCCAGCATGTAGGCCAGGTATTCGGGCTCCAGCAGGTCGTTGATGCCGACGACCTCGATGTCGTCGAAGTTCTGCACGGCTGCACGCAGCACCATGCGGCCGATGCGGCCAAATCCGTTGATGCCAATCCTGGTGCTCATGGGTCGCTCGCTTTCTGGGAGGTTGAGGCTGCAGTCCACCTGGAGAGGACCCGCCCGCGTGTAACCATATTATGTGAAATCATGAAACTTTGTTACAAAATCGGACGGGCATGGGGGTTTGTTCGGGTTTTGTAACCCCGTGCCCAGGCAGGCTCGGGGCTGCCCACACCCCAGAGCCTCGTGCAAGGGCCCTGGCTCAGCCCCAGCGTTGCAGCAGCCTGGCCCGGGCCGATGCCTGCAGATTGGCCTGGCCCAGGTCCCCGCCACAGTGCGCCATGACACGGGGGTCCATCCAGGCAAACCACCATGGCGGGCAATAGGCCACCGTGATCATGGTGGCGTAGCCTGCGGGCAATTGCGGTGCGCTGGCGTGATGGCGCAGTGCCTGGTAGTGGCGCGCAGGGTGGGCGTGGTGATCGGAATGCCTTTGCAGTTGGTACAGCAACAGGTTGCCCACCAGGTGGTTGCTGTTCCACGAATGCCTGGGCTCGCAGCGCTCATAGCGGCCCGTCGCGTCACGCCGGCGCAGCAAACCGTAGTGCTCCACATAGTTCACCACCTCCAGCATCGAGACGGCGTAGGCCGCTTGCAAAAGGAAAAATGGCACAACCGTCCAGCCCAGCCACGCCACCAGAGCGCCCAACAACAGCAGGGTCAGGCCCCAGGCCTGCAGGTTGTGGTTTTGCAGGTGCCAAACGCTGTGGCCTTGCCGGTTCAGCCGCGCTTGTTCCAGCGCCCAGGCCGATTGCAGGCTGCCCCAGACCGAGCGCGGCAAAAAGGCCCAAAAGCTCTCGCCCATGCGTGCGCTGGCCGGGTCCTCCGGGGTGGCCACGCGCTGGTGGTGGCCCCGGTTGTGTTCCACAAAAAAGTGACCATAGGCACTGGGTGCCAGGGCGATCTTGGACAGCCAGCGGTCCAGCGCATCCTTTTTGTGGCCGAGCTCGTGCGCCGCGCCAATGCCGATGCCGTTGATCGCACCCACCGTCAACACCAAAGCGGCCAGGCCCAATCCGGGCAGGTCCTGGGTGACGGCGATCCAGGCGCCCAGCACCGTGCCGCTTGCTTGCAAGGGCAGATAGGCCCACAGCAAGAAGCGGTAAAACAGGTCTTGCTCGAGGGACGCCACCGCCGATTCGGGGGGGTTGCTGAAGTCCTCGCCCAACACCCGGTCGAGCACAGGCAAAAACACATGGATGACCATCGGGGCCAGCAGCATGCACCACCATGAACCGGTCCACACAGCGGCCAGCATCGAGCCCGAGAAGACCAAAGGGATGGCGGGGCTCCAAAGCCACCACCAGCGCTTGTCTTGCCAAGCCTGTTCATGCCCGGGCGCAGGCGTGACCATCTGCTCTCCTTGGAAAAAACCGCCAACCCGCACCATCGCGGGGCTGCACAGCAATTTGTCGCTGGTTTCAGACGCCTTGTCAACGGCCTGTGGCTTGCGCGCTGTCATGCCCCCCGACAGCCCGCCGCAAGCCTTATATTGGCAAAACTTGGTTTTTTCGGGGCGTTCATGGAATTTGACTTTGTGATCGTGGGTGGCGGCTCGGCCGGTTGTGTGCTGGCCGGCCGCCTGAGCGAAGACCCGGCGCTGCAAGTGGCCCTGCTGGAGGCCGGGCCGCCCGACACCAGTGCGCTGATCCATTGCCCCGCCGGCATCGCGCTCATGGCCCGCACCGACACCGTCACACAAAGCCTGAGCACGGTGCCGCAGCCGGGCTTGCTCGGGCGCCGCGGTTTCCAGCCGCGTGGCCGCACGCTGGGCGGCTCGAGTTCGACCAATGCGATGGCCTACATCCGAGGCCAGGCCGCCGACTACGACACCTGGGTCCAGATGGGGTGCCCAGGCTGGTCATGGGACGAGGTCTTGCCCTCCTTTTTGAAGGCCGAGCACAACGAACGCATCCACAACGCCTGGCATGGCCAGAACGGTCCCTTGAACGTGACCGACCTGCAAAGCCCCAATGTGTTTTCACAGCGCTTTGTCGAGGCGGGTGTGCAAGCGGGCTTGGTGCACACCACCGACTTCAATGGCCCCACGCAGGAAGGCGTGGGCCTGTACCAGGTCACCCAGCGCGGGGGTGAGCGTTTCAGCGCGGCCAAGGCCTACCTCACGCCCCACCTTGGGCGGCCCAACCTGCACGTCATGACCGGTGTCACCGTGGACCGCATGGGCCTGGTGGACGGCGTGGCGCGGCAGGTACACGCCTGGCGCGACGGGCAGGCCCTGACCTTGAGCGCGCGGCGCGAGATCATCCTCAGCGCAGGCGCTTTCCAGTCGCCCGCCATCCTGATGCGTTCGGGCATTGGGCCTGCTGCGCACTTGCAAAGCCTGGGCATCGGGGTGCTGCGCGACTTACCCGGCGTGGGCGAGAACCTGCACGACCACCCGGACGCTGTGTTGGTGGCCGATGCGCCGGGACACACCGATTTGATCGGCCTGTCACCCCGGGGCGTGTGGCACACCTTGCAAGCCTTGTGGGCCTGGCGTCAACACCGCAAGGGGCGCCTGACCACCAACTTCGCAGAGGCCGGTGCGTTCTACAAAAGCCGCCCCGATGCGGCGCAGCCGGACATCCAGCTGCACTTTGTGGTGGCCAAGCTGGTGGACCATGGCCGTCAACTCACGCTGGGGCATGGCTACTCCTTGCATGTGTGCTTGTTGCAACCCGACAGCCGTGGCCGTGTGCAACTGGCCGACCGCGACCCGCACAGCGCGCCGCTGATCGACCCGCAGTTCTTGAGCGATCCGCGCGACGTGCAGCGCTTGCGCGACGGGGTGCGACAAGCCCAGCGCATTCTGGCCCAGCCTGCGCTGGCCGCGTATGGCAAGGAGTGGGCAGCGTCTGCCGATGCCCGCAGCGATGAACAACTCGAACACTGGCTTCGCCAAAACACCGACACCGTGTACCACCCGGTGGGCACTTGCCGTATGGGCCAGGACAAGATGGCGGTGGTGGATGCAAAGTTGCGGGTGCACGGCGTGCCGGGCTTGCGGGTGGTCGACGCCTCGGTCATGCCGCGCATCGTGAGTGGCAACACCAATGCGCCGACGATCATGATCGCGGAGAGGGCAGCGGATTGGATACGCGGCAGTCGCCCATGACCAAGCGCCCGAAGGCGCTTGGTCCGTGCACACCATGACGCCGATGCCGTGGCCCCGTCGGGGCGATGTGGCCCAGCGCAGCGCCTCTGAGCCCTGGCGGGGGCAGCGGCAGCTGAGTCTGCCGCAGGCATCTGGCAGGGTTTACTTTTTCTTGTTGACGACCCGCACCATCTCCAGGCACTGCTTGGCGTAACCCCACTCGTTGTCGTACCAGGCGACGATCTTGACGAAGCTCTTGTCCAAGGCAATGCCCGCGGTCGCGTCGAACACACTGGCGCAGGATTCGCCACGGAAGTCGGTGGAGACCACTTTCTCGTCGGTGTAGCCCAAGATGCCTTTCAGGGCGCCTTCGCTTTGGGCTTTCATCTCGGCGCAGATCTCGGCGTAGCTGGCGTCGCTGTTGAGCTCGACGGTCAAGTCCACCACCGACACGTCGGAGGTGGGCACGCGGAAGGCCATGCCGGTGATCTTGCCCTTGATCTCGGGGATCACCACGCCCACGGCCTTGGCCGCGCCGGTGCTGCTCGGGATGATGTTTTCCAAAATGCCGCGTCCCCCGCGCCAGTCCTTGCGGGATGAGCCGTCCACCGTCATCTGGCTGGCGGTGGCGGCATGCACGGTGGTCATCAGGCCGCGCTTGATGCCCCATTTGTCATGCAAGACCTTGACCACGGGGGCCAGGCAGTTGGTGGTGCAACTGGCGTTGGAGATGATGGC
>JAIXXW010000276.1 GCA_027490555.1 Comamonadaceae bacterium
CGTGTCTTCATGACCAGCCCCAACGGCCGCATGAGCCCGTTCCAGCAGGCGCAGATGTTCAGCCTCCTCGATGAGAACATCCACAACCTCGCCATTGAAGGCGTGTTCGACGATTGCCAGGACATTGTCAAGGCGGTGTCCAACGATCTGGCGTTCAAACGCCGCTACAAGATCGGCACCGTCAACTCGATCAACTGGGCCCGCCTGCTGGCCCAGGTGGTTTATTACTTTGCGGGCTATTTCCAGGCCACACAAGGCAATGACCAAAAGGTGAGCTTCACGGTGCCCAGCGGCAACTTTGGCAATGTGTGTGCAGGACACGTCGCCCGCATGATGGGCTTGCCGATCGATCGCCTGGTGGTGGCCACCAACGAAAACGATGTGCTGGACGAGTTTTTCCGGACAGGCCTCTACCGTGTCCGCGGCACGGCCGATACCCATGAGACCTCCAGCCCCTCCATGGACATTTCCAAGGCCAGCAACTTCGAGCGTTTTGTGTTCGATCTGCTGGACCGCGATGCCACCCGCACCCAAGCCATCTTTGGCGAGGGCCTCAGCCGCCAGGGTTTCTTCGATTTGTCAGCCGACGCCCGCTTTGCCCAAGCCGCCACCGTGTATGGCTTTGACAGTGGGCGCAGCACCCATGCCGACCGTTTGAAAACCATTCAGCAGGTGTTTGCTGCTTATGGGGTGATGATCGACACGCACACCGCCGATGGCGTGAAAGTGGCCAGAGAACACCTGAACCCGCAGGTGCCCATGGTGGTGCTGGAGACGGCCCTGCCCATCAAATTTGCCGCGACGATTGTCGAGGCCTTGGGTCGGCAGCCTGAGCGGCCTGCCCAGTTCGAGGGCATCGAGGACCTGCCCAAGCGTGTGCAGGTGATGACCGCCGATGTGGACCGGGTCAAGGCCTACATCGCCCAGCATTGCGACGCCGACGCATGAGCCAGCCACCCCGACCTGCTTTGATGCCGCTGGACGAGGCGCTGGCCTCGCTTTTGGCGCAGATCACGCCCTTGATGGGCACGGAGTCGGTCGCCACTTTCGATGCCGATGGCCGCTTCCTGGCGCAAGATGTGGTCTCCGCTTTGCAGGTGCCTGCGTTTGACAATTCATCGATGGACGGTTACGCGGTGCGCAGCGCCGATGTGCCGCAAGCAGGCGCGGTGCTGACGGTGACCCAGCGCATCCCTGCTGGCCACTTCGGCCAGCCCCTGATGCCTGGGCAAGCTGCCCGCATTTTCACGGGCGCACCGGTGCCGCCGGGCGCAGACGCCATCGTCATGCAGGAGCAAACCGAGTTGACCGATGGGCCCGACAGGGTTCGGTTCCTGGTCCAGGCCCGGCCAGGGCAGTGGATTCGCCGCAGCGGCGAGGACGTGCGCGTGGACGATGTCGTGCTCCAGCGTGGTCAACAACTGGGCCCTGCCGAACTGGGTCTGGCGGCCAGTCTGGGCTTGTCCCATCTGCAGGTCACGACCCGGCCCAAGGTGGCCTTGTTCTCGACGGGCGATGAATTGGTCATGCCCGGCGATGTGGCCCCTGCGGACATGCCGCCCGGTGCCATCTACAACTCCAACCGGTTTTTCCTGCGCGCTCTGTTGCACCGGCTGGGCTGCGAGGTGAGCGATCTGGGCATCGTGCCCGACCGCCGAGAGGCCACGGTGGCGGCCTTGAAAACGGCGGCCGAGCACCATGACCTGATTCTGACCAGCGGTGGCGTGTCGGTCGGTGAGGAAGACCATGTCAAACCTGCCGTCCAGTCCCTGGGCTCATTGTCCCTCTGGCAGATCGCCATGAAACCCGGCAAACCTTTTGCCTACGGCCATGTGCGGCGTGAAACGGTCCAAGGCCTGGCGCATTTTGTGGGTCTTCCTGGCAATCCGGTCTCGAGTTTCATGACCTTCTTGCTCCTGGTCAGGCCCTTGGTGCGCGCCTTGCAAGGTGCACAGCCCCGTGGGCCTGTGCCCATGGTGTTGCCGGCCCATTTCGATTGGCCCCAAGCCGACAAGCGGCGAGAATTTTTGCGTGTTCGGCGCAATGCCCAAGGCGGCCTGGATCTTTTTCCCAACCAAAGCTCCGGCGTTTTGACCTCCATGGTCTGGGGCGATGGCGTGGTGGACAATCCCGCTGGACACCCCATCGCCTGGGGTGACAGCGTCAGTTTCTGGCCCTTTTCGGAGTGCTTGTCATGAAAATCCAGGTGCGGTATTTCGCGTCCTTGCGCGAGACCATTGGACACAGCGGCGAGACACTGGACACCGTTTGCAAGGACGTGGCCAGCCTCCGGGCGCAGTTGCTTGCGCGCGGCGGCGTCCATGCCGAGTGCCTGGCCAAGGACCGGCCTGTGCGGGTGGCGGTCGATCAGGTGATGGCCACCGAAGCCACCTTGCTCACCGAAGGGTGTGAAGTGGCGTTTTTCCCGCCAGTCACCGGGGGCTAAAAACCATGTCCGACCGTGTCACCATCCAGACCGAAGACTTTGACGTTTCGCAGGAATTGAGGGCCTTGAGGGGGCAGGATGCGCGGGTGGGTGCCGTCTGCACGTTTGTGGGCACGGTGCGCGACACCCAGGCCTTGACGGGCCAGACGCACGACCAGGTGCAGGCGATGGAACTGGAGCACTACCCCGGCATGACCGAAAAATCGATCGAAGCCATGGTGGACGAAGCCCATCGGCGTTTTGATTTTTACGCCGCCCGTGTCGTTCACCGGGTGGGCCGTTTGTTGCCGTCGGACCAGATTGTGCTGGTCGCGGTGACATCGGCGCATCGGGGCGAGAGCTTCAAGGCCTGTGAATTCTTGATGGATTACCTGAAGACGCAGGCGCCCTTTTGGAAAAAAGAGCACACCCCTGAGGGCGGGCATTGGGTCGATGCCCGGGCCTCGGACGACGCGGCCCTGGCACGTTGGGGCATCCAAGCCTCCAACGCCTGAGGCAAGAACACAGGCCCCCGGCTCCCCACTCAGTGCGCGTAACGGGGAGGATCCTGACTCGCTGCGCTGTCCACGTCCACAGGACGGTCTGGGCTCGCCGCTGAACCCCATTGGGCCTTGTCAAAGGCTTGTTCGATCAGATGAACCATGCCGTGCACCAGGTCGATTCGCAGGTTCAGCCGGCAGGAGCGGACCTGGGGCGGGTCCGATTTGTCCTCGAAGGTCATCTCCAGCACATCGCCTGGCTGGATGCTCAAATGGACATCGGTGATCAGCATGGGCTCAGGACCCAATGGCCACTGGCGCGCCTGGGTGTCAAAAGGGGTCTGAAAGTCGGCTTTCTCCAAAAATGCCTCCCGCTTGAATTCGCTGAGCAGGCTTTGGGATCGGCTGTCCGTGGCCGCAACGCCGGGCTGGGCGGCTTCCAGACGCGCTGCCGATTGTTTCACCACGGGTATGAGGCGCATCGTCAGGCGGCGCGTCAGCCAAAAACGGAACTCCTTCTGATCCTGTGTGTTGAGTCGCAACAGCAGGCGGTCTTGCCGTTCGTCGTGGAGTACAGACATTTGGTGGATGTTCATCCTTTGATTTTAGGCAATTGCACACCTCGCAGGGGTACTTGAAAATGAGGAAAACAGCACAAATTGGATTGCATTGGAGATCTGCCCATGCGAATTGACAAACTCACCACCAAATTCCAGGAAGCCTTGTCGGATGCCCAGTCGCAGGCCCTTGGCAAAGACCACGCCTACATCGAACCCGTGCATGTCCTGGTCAGCATGCTGAAACAAGACGATGGGCCCAAAGCCATCTTGTTGCGAGCGGGCGTGCAAGTGCCAGCCTTGCTGCAATCGGCCGAAGCATCGGTTTCGCGTCTGCCCCAGGTCACCGGTCAAGACCAGGTCACGGTGGGGCCTGAATTGGTGAAGTTGTTGCAGGCCAGTGAAAAAGAGGCCATCAAACGGGGCGACGCTTTCATTGCAGGCGAGTTGTTTTTGTTGGCCTTGACCGAGAGCAAGACGGAATGCGCTCGCATCGCCAAAGAGCATGGTTTGAACCGCAAGAGCCTGGAAGCGGCCATCGAAGCGGTTCGGGGCGGCAAAAGCGTGGACAACGCCGACGCCGAAGGCCAGCGGGAGGCCCTGAAAAAGTACTGCATCGACCTGACCGAGCGTGCCCGCATCGGCAAGTTGGATCCGGTGATCGGGCGTGACGATGAAATCCGCCGTGCCATCCAGGTCTTGCAGCGGCGCACCAA
>JAIXXW010000247.1 GCA_027490555.1 Comamonadaceae bacterium
AGCATGGTCAGCACCAAAAATGCACTGGATATTGCCGTTCAGGGTTCCGGCTTTTTCCAGATCACCCAAACCGACGGCACCATCGCCTACACCCGGGATGGCAGCTTCAAGCTGTCCTCGACCGGCCAACTGGTCACCGCCAACGGCTCGCTGCTGCAGCCCGGCATCACCATCCCGGCCAACGTGGCCAGCATCTCGATTGGCCAAGACGGCACAGTCTCGGTCGAAACCGCCGCAGGCGGTGGCGCTCAAGTGATCGGCCAGATCCAGATTGCGCGCTTTCCCAACCCGGCCGGCCTGCAGTCCATCGGGCAAAACCTGCTCAAGCAAACGGCCGCCAGCGGCGCACCGGTGGTGGGTCAGCCCGGTTTGGAAGGCGCAGGCCAGCTGATGCAAGGCGCGCTGGAAGCCTCCAACGTGAATGTGGTGGAGGAGATGGTCAACATGATCGAGACCCAACGCGCCTACGAAATCAACTCCAAAGCCATCTCGGCCGTGGACGGCATGCTGCGCTTCCTGAACAACAACATGTGATGACTGGCATGAAAAAAACGCCCTCTTTGACACTCCGACTGGCACTGCTGAGCAGCATGGTCCTGGGATTGAGCGCCTGCGGCACCGCCCCCGTGGCCTTGAAACACTCCCCGGAATTTGCCCCTGTGCTGCCCGTGGCCTTCGAAAGACCACGCGAAGTGACCGGTGCCATCTTCAACGGCCAAAACAGCGACAATTTTTTCGGTCGCAGCCGAAACTACCGCGTGGGTGACCTGATCACAATCCGACTGGAAGAATCATCGCAAGCCAACCGTAAACAAGAGGGCAGCGTGAACCGTGGGTCTTCAAACGATGTGATTCCGCAGGGCCTGAATACGGCTGTGGGTGATCTGTCTTTGCCGACGAAAGTTTTGGGCACAACTCTCGGTGGTGTCATGAGTGGTGTCAACCTCAACAAAGCAACGATAGACAGCAAAGGGATTGGAGAAGCCGTTCAAACTGCGGGTATGCGCGGGCTGGTCACTGTCACAGTCACAGAAGTATTGGCGAATGGTAACTTGATGGTTCGCGGGGAAAAACAACTGGGGTTCACGGAAGGATCTGAAATCATCCAAATCAGCGGCATCCTGCGGCCCAATGACATCTCGCCCAACAACATGGTGCAATCGCTCCGTTTGGCCAATGCCCAGATTACCTACAGAGGCACTGGGGACAAGGCCAATGCCTCCAAAGCTGGCTGGGGCACCAGCGCCCTGCTCAAACTCTGGCCGTTTTAAATCCTGAACACCACCATGATCTCCCGATTGCTCTCGATTGTTTTGCTGTTCAGCCTGTGCGGCTCCGCCTGGGCTGACCGGGTCAAAGACCTGGCCACCGTGGCTGCCGGTCGCAGCAACCAACTCATTGGTTACGGCTTGGTCGTCGGCCTGCAAGGCACAGGTGACGGTGCCACGGTCTCCTTCACCACCCAAAGCATGCGCTCCATGCTCAGCCGACTGGGTGTCAACATCGACGGCCCCCTGTCTGACTTTGAGCAAGCCGGCACCAGCGGCCGTCTGGACATCCGCAATGCGGCAGCTGTGATGATCACCGCCGAATTGCCCGGCTTTGCCAAGCCTGGGCAAAAAATCGACATCAATGTGTCCGCCATCGGAAGGGCCACCAGCCTGCGCGGCGGCAACTTGTTGCTGACCAGTTTGCGTGGTGTGGACGGTGAGGTGTACGCGATGGCCCAGGGCGCCCTGAACACCACCGATGTGGAAAGCAGCGCAGCAGGCTCCAAGGTGAGCATCGGCGTGCCCACCTCCGGGCGTGTCCCCAACGGTGGGACCGTGGAGCGCATCGTGGAAAACCCGTTCGAAACCTCTGAGTACGTGGTCATGAATGTGCGTGAAGCCGACTTCACCACCACCACGGCGATTGTCAACGCAGTCAATAAAAACTTTGGCGATGGCACAGCCCGGGCCATCGACGGCATGTCGCTGGCCATCCGTGCCCCCACCAACATGTCTCAGCGCGTGGCCTTCATGAGCATGGTGGAGAACCTCGATGTGGTGCCCGGTGAACCGCCGGCCCGCGTGGTGGTCAACTCCCGCACCGGCACGGTTGTGATCAGCCGCAATGTGCGGGTGACCGCATCGGCCGTGGCCCACGGCACCATCTCGGTGGCCATTGCCGCCACCAACGAAGTTTCCCAGCCCAACCCCTTGGGCCAGGGACAAACCGCTGCGGTGCAAAACGCCAACATCGAAGTGACCGAGCCGAAAAATCCGATGTTCTTGTTCCAGCCGGGTGTGGATTTGCGCCAGGTGGTGGACGCGGTCAACCAGGTGGGCGCCACGCCCTCCGCCCTGATCGCCATCCTGGAAGCCCTCAAAAGCACCGGCAGCCTGCGGGCCGAACTGATCATCATCTGAGCCACCGCTGGATGAGACCATGAACGACATCACCTCCACCAGCAGCTATCTGGACTTCAGTGCCCTGACGCGGCTCAAGGGTGATGCCGCGCGCGACCCCCACCAAGCCATTCGCCAGACCGCCGAGCAATTCGAAGCCTATTTCATCCAGCAGATGATGAAAACCATGCGCGAATCCATCGAAAAGAGCGATTTGATCGATGGCGGCAACATGGACATGTACCAGGACCTGATGGACAAGGAAGTGTCCTTGAGCATGGCCAAACGCGGGGGCATGGGCCTGGCCGACATGCTGGAGCGTCAAATGAAGCAGGCTCAGGCCCTCAGCACCCAGGACGCTCTGAAATCGCACCCAGGGGCCGTGGCCCCCCACCTGCCGCTGAACCCGACCCGGGATCCCATGCAGCTCAAACCAGCGGCCATCGAAGCCTACCAGCTTGAGCGTCAGCAAGGCTTCAAACTCAAAGGCCGGCCATGAGTGATTTGCTCAGCATTGGCAGCTCGGGTGTCACCGCCTACCAGCGGGCGCTGTCCACTGTCTCCAACAACATTGCCAACGTCAACACCGAGGGCTACACCCGCCAGGACGTTTCGCTCACGGCCAACCTGCCACGTCAAATCGGCAGCAGCTATCTGGGCACGGGCACCCGCTTCGATGCGGTGCAACGGCAATACGATGCCTTTGTTGAGTCGAACCTGCGCAACAGCAACAGCGACTTGCAAAGCCAAAAGCCCCTGCTGTCCTACGTCAACCGCCTGATCGATGTCATGGGCGACGAAAGCATCGGTCTGACCACGGCCATGAATTTGTTCTTTGAATCTGCACGCGATCTGGCCAGTGATCCGGCCTCGGTGGTCTCGCGCAGCATCTTTGTACGCGATGCAGACGGCCTGGCCGCACGTTTTCGGCAATTGGCTGGCCAATTTGAGTTGCTCGACAACGAGACCCGTCAATCCGTCGAGACCGACGTGGGCCAGATCAACGCCCTGTCCGAACAGCTGGCACAAATGAACAAGCAATTGGCCAAACACAGCTCGGCCGCCAGCCAGCCTTCGGAACTCCTGGACCAACGGGATCTGTTGCTGCGCGAAATCTCCAGTCTGGTTGCCATCAAAACCAAATTTGAAACCAACGGGGCTGTGGTCGTCAGTGTCGGCGACACCCTGGACCAGGGCATCTTGGTCAAAAACAACACCTCGCGCGCCATCAGCGTGATGAGCTCCAGCATCGAGCCCGGCAAACTGGAGTTCGTGATCGACGCTTATGCCAGCCCTGAGACCATGCCGGGCATCGTCAGCGGAAAAATTGGCGGCGCCATGAATTTTCGCGACAAGGTCCTCAATCCGGCTTCCGATGCCCTGGACATCTTGTCGGTCACCTTGGTCAACGAGGTCAATGCGGTGCACCGTGACGGGGTCGATGCCGAGGGTCTTCTGGGGGGTGACTTGTTCGGCTTTGTGCCAGGTCAACCAGGCCAAGCCTCGGGCATGACCTTGATGATCCAGGATGCCAACCGCGTGGCTGCCGCAGGTCAGTTCCGGGTGATTGACGACCCCCTCAACAGTGGCACAGCACAGGCGAGGATTGCATACAGTCCGCCTGAATTCCAGGGACCCACGCAGCTTCGAGGCGACATGGCGCTGGCCAAGATCCCACAGGTCATCACGTCCGAGTTCAACATCGAATCCAGCCAAGGTTTTACCTCTTTGGGCTTGATTCCGATTGGCACGCAAGACCTGTCCATGACCTTGCAAAGCCCAAGAGCAGGTCAAACCTTGCAGGTTTTGACCCGCGATGGGCGACACCTTTTAGGCAGCCCCCTGAACGCCACCCAGCAAGCCTTGATGGTCAATCAAGCCAATGGCATGGAAGCGGGCGCCACCTACAGCCAACAGACTTTGAACGCGGCCCCACCGGCTTCGTACTTGGGCATGGACATCTTTCTGGGCGCGAAGGCCAGTGTCAGCCAGATCCAGCAATACAACAGCACAACGGGTGATCTTCAATCACCCTTGTCTGTGGCAGCTCAACTGACAGGCAAAGTCTTTGTGAATTCCAACGACGGCATTCAAGCCAACACCTTTCAGCTCAACGGTGAATACCTGCCCGCTTTGGCAGGTCCCCTGACACTCGACTCGGTGGTCAACTGGATCAACACCGCGACCGCCAGCGCCCCTGCAGCCAGCCGAACCACGGCCTCGGCAGTGGATGGCAAACTGGTGCTCAGCCGCCCCAGCACCGACACCACCCATGACATTCGACTGGGACTGGGCAACGAAGGCACCCCTGCTGACTTGGCGCGCCTTGGATTTGACAGCACGCTTCACATCCAGGGCGGCTCCACAGACGACCTGCTGGTGTTTGTCACCGACACGGCCATCCCGGCCAACAGCCCATCCAGTACCGTCAGTTTGCGAACTCAATTCGAGGACATCGACGGCGACATGAAACAAGCGCTGCGGGCCTCGCAACTCAAGGTGATCTTCACCAGCGACACCGATTACGAAATCATCGACACCCGCTCCTGGTCTGTGCTGGCAGAGCGCACACTGATCCCCGATCCACTGTCGGCCACACCCAGTCTGACTTACCGGGGACTCAAACTGGAGTTCTCCACCGCTCCGAAGAAGGGTGACGAATTCACCATCGACGGCAACCGGGATGGCATTGGCAACAACGAAACCATGTTGCGCCTGGTGGCACTGGAAGAGCAACGCATCATGCCCGGTGGCCTGACCATCACCGAGGCTTACATCGAACGGGTCAACCAGGTCGGCAACGTGGCACGCCAGGCCGCCATTGCCGAACAAGCTCTGGAAGTGGTTCACCAGCAAGCCCAAGAAGCGCGCGACAGCATCAGCGGGGTCAGCCTGGACGAAGAGGCTTCTGCCCTGGTGCGGTTCCAGCAGGCCTACCAGGCCAATGCCAAGGTCATGCAAACCAGCATGACCCTTTTTGAAAGCATTCTGCAAATCCGCTGAGCTCAGGCACCATGAAAATCTCCACATCATTCCTGTTTGAACGTGCCACCGAGCGGATGAGCACCATCCAGAACAAGCTGGCCAGCACACAGGCCCAAATGGCTGTGGGCAAGCAAATCTTGTCGCCCAGCGATGCGCCCGACCAGGCTGCGGCCATCCAGCGGCTCAAGGGTGAAGTGCAACGGCAAGAGAGCCACATGCGCACGCTGGACGTGGCGATGCGGCGCTACACGGCGGAAGAAACCGCCTTGTCGGCCTCCAACGACATCCTGATCCGCCTCAAGGAGTTGGGCCTGCAAGCAGCCAACGACACCCTGGGACCCGATGATCGGAAAACCATTGCTGTCGAAATGAGCGCCTTGCGCGATCAACTGCTGAGCCTGGGCAACACACGCGACGACAGCGGCAATTACCTGTTCTCGGGGACCCGGGTGAATACCCCTGCTTTTGTGGAAGACGCCAACGGTGTTGTGGTCTACCAGGGGGACCAGACACAAACCCGGATACCAGCGGGCGTGGAGCGCAGCGTCGAATTCACCAGGGCGGGCACCGATGTGTTCAGCCGGGTTGTGCGCGACAACGGCAACAGCGTCGGATTTTTCGACGCACTGGACCAAATGATCCACGGGGTGGAAAGCCATCAGACCAGCAAAATTCAGCAAGGCATTGCCGACCTGACCCAAATGCACAACAGCCTGACCTTGTCCCAGGCCAAAAACGGCTCCGACCAGACCGTGGTCCAGTCGCAACTGGATGTGCTGGATGAAACAGCCCTGCGCCTGAAATCGACCCTGTCGGAAATTGAAGACCTGGACTATGCCGAAGCCGTGACCCGCATGAACAAGGAAATGATGGCCCTGGAAGCGGCCATGGGCAGTTTTGCCAAGATCTCAGGATTAACCCTTTTTGACTACTTGAGAGGCTGAGTCTGTCCAACACTTGAATGTGCCGGCCTGGTGCCGATTCATTGAGAGAACAAGCCACTCCAACCCCAAGCAAGCTCCCACAGCATGGCCACCAGCAGCATTGTCAAGACACTCGGCGCCGGATCCGGCATCGATGTCAAAAGCCTCGCCCAAAGCCTGGTCGATGCCGAAAAAACGCCCAGAAAAGAGCGCATTGAAGCCAAGATTGCCCAATCAGAGGCCAAGATCACCGGCTACAGCGCGGTCAAATTCGCTCTCTCCGATCTGAAAAACGCTTTTACAAAGATCAACGACGCCAGCGACTTCAATTCCATCCAGCCCAGCAACACCCAGCCCTCTGCTTTCAGTGTCACCGCCAACACCACCGCCGAAGCAGGCAGCTACAGCATCGAAGTGCTCAACACGGCCTTGGCCCAACGCACCGCCAGCGGCGTTTTTGAACAGCGCAGCACACCCCTCAGCAATGCCAACGAGGCATTCACACTGCAACTGACCATTGGCGATGGTGCTCCACGTGCGATCGAGGTCAATCCAGTCAACCCGGCCAATGCCACACGACCTGTGGCGACGCCTGCGTCCATCGTGAGCGCCATCAACGGCGCCAAGCTGGGCGTGACCGCCCAACTGATCAACACCGGCAACGGCCATCAAATTGTGTTGTCGGGCCAGCCAGGCCATGCCAATCGCTTCCAGATGAGTGGCAACATCGCCAGCACCGCCACCATAGAAACCGATGACCCGTCTGACCCCTCCGTGGCCTTTGTGGTGAACGCGGAGGCCACCGCCTCTTCCGTCCAAGCCGTTTTTGACGATGGCGGATCGACCACCACCGTGGAACTGGTGAAAAACAACCAAGGCAAGTGGGTGCTGCCCGACGGCACGACCAGGCCCGATGGCACCGTCACCCTGAATGCCCAAAAGCCGGTTTTCAGCCAGTCACTGCAAACAGCCCGCGATGCCAGTTTCAAAGTCAACGGCCTGCTCGTCAACCGGAGCAGCAACACCATCAACGATGTCATCGATGGGGTCACACTGGACTTGTTCACCCAGACATCGGGCGCTGCCAGACTCGATCTGAACCGCGACACCACCAGCATCAAAGCCAACATCCAAGGCTTGGTGACGTCCTACAACGATTTTGAAGAATCCCTCAAAATTTTGGGAGACAGGTCCAGTGCGGTAGAAGAATTTGGTGGAGCCTTGGCCGGTGAAAGCCTGTTGCAATCCATTCGCAACCAAGTTCGTGCTTTGGTGACCAACACCTCGAACACCCCTGGCTCCACCATCAAGGCTGCACGGGATGTGGGTCTGACGCTGGACCGGTTTGGCAAACTCAATCTGGATGAATCCAAACTGGATGCGGCCCTTCAGGACAATTTCGGCCAAGTGTCGACCATGTTCACGGCGGGCACCAGCAACAAAAGCATCTACAGCCCGGCACCCGCAGGCCTGGCCGGTGAGGCCATGAAAAGCATCGACAAAATGCTCTTGTCCACCGGCCTGATCGACACCCAAAGCAGAAGTGCAGCCGCACAAATCCTGAAACACAAGGAAGAGCTCAGTGTGCTGGATGAGCGCATGGAAAAGCTCATGGCCCGTTACATGAGCCAGTTCAGTGTCATGGAAAACATTGTGGGCAACAGCAACAGCATGCGCGAGGGTCTCAAAGGGACCTTCGAGGGCATGCTGAAAGCCTACGGCAACTGAGCCGCAAGACCTGGCAGGCCAGCTCAGTTGTGCTGGCTCAAACGCGACTTGATCGCCGTCATTTGCCGACCTTTGACCTTGTCCAAACCCAAGAGCATGGCCGCTGGGCTGGAAAACAGCGCGGCATGCTCCAGGAACAGCAAGCGGTTCTGGGGCAGCAAGAGGCGTTCGGCGGCCATGGGCTGCGTGGGGGCCCATTCACGGGAGAGGGCCTGGGTCAAGGATTCCTGTGTTTTGGGCAGTGTGCTGGCCAGAATGTCCGCCTCTTGCACCAGCACCGCCAGGCAATCCCGGTGCCCCAGATCGAAAGTCCGCGAGCGCACTTCGAGGTGGAAGGTTTTCACCCGTGTCGGGTCCGTGGCCAAGATGCAATGGGACAGCACCGCCCGGTCCTCGGGATCGAGGCCCGCCAGGTCCATCAAGGGCTGCAGATCGGCCACAGCACGAGCTTCAAACTCGGATGGCGTCGAATTGGAGCCACCGGGGTGCAAAAAGTCATGCCCCGCCATGATGGCCAGGGCCAAGGCGCCCGTGGGTGCATGGTGCGCCCCCGGCATGTCCAAGGCCCGGCTCGCCAGGATCAAGTAGGTCATGCAGACCAGGGTGTCGGCGATGTGCAGGCGGTTGTGGTAGGCCGGCTCGGCACCTTGGGCAAAGCGCTGGGCGCCGTCCGTCTCCACCTGCGCCACCACGGCCTGGCCAAACCTGACCAGGGCCTGGGTGCGTGCCAGGGAGACGGCATACGCATCCACGCGGTTGATCTGTTGCCAGGCCCGGTCAAACACCAGCGGCAAGCCCGGCCAGCGCTGGGGCCATGGGCGTCTGAGGTTCTGCAAGGCCGCGTTGAGTTGCAGCAAATTGGGCGTGACCGGCAAAACGGTTGATTTGTCCATGTCAGGCTTTCGAACGGATGGCATTGTGCATGTTCTGCTGCAGCATCATGGCTTCAAACACGGCGGTCAAGATCGGCGAGGCGGTTTTGAGCATCCCCCGCAACCCCTCCGCGGTGATTTCCAGCAGCACCGTGGGTTCAGCCGCCAGGGCTGTAGCACCACGGATACCGCCTTGCAACATGGCCTGCTCGCCAAAAGAATCGCCTTCGCGCAAGGTGGCAAAAACAGCCCCGGTGTTCTTGTCCGCCATCTGGATGGCGCCCGATTGGATGAAATACAGCTTGTCCGCAGGCTCGCCCGCATTGAACAAAACCGCCCCCGTGTCCAGTTTGATTTCGTCAAATGAGGTCATGACAGCACCGCCGGTGGTGTGGTCAGCTGCAAAGTGCGCATGACGGTCGATTTCAAAATGCCCTTCAAGCCAGGCGGCATGTTTTTCACCAGTTTGGAGATGGCATAAATGGGGAAGACGCGCACCTGCACGTCATCGACCGCGACAGCATCCATGCTGTAAGCCAGTCCCCCCACCCCTTCGGCCAGGCCAATCACACTGCCCGGCCCAAGTCGGTAGATGTCATCGCCCTTGACCCCCAAGACCTGCCCCTTGATCACAAAGAACGCCGAACTCACCGGCTCGCCTTTGCGCGCAAACCTGGTTTTGGCCCGAATCAGCGAGCTGCTGAGCTCGGAAGAACCCCACAAAGAGAAGTAAAGACGCTCATTGGCGTTGAGTTTGCCCGAGTGGTACAGCTGCAAGCTCTGCTCGGAATAGGGATCGCGCACCCCCAGGGCGTGCAGGTGCTCGATGTTGACCGCAAAAGAGGCGGCCACATAACGGTTGGTGGTCATCGGCACACCCGCATTGGCAACGGACAGAAAAGGTGAAGGTTCATGCGTTCAAGACAGAGGCGTCGTATCACGGGACAAACACCTGAATGTGGCAATTCTACAAAAGATGGAAAAGTTGATGGAGCAAGTAAAAACTTCCTCAATGTGCCGCGACCCATTCCTGTGAATGGACACGGGCGAACCGTTCTGCACACGCAGGTCTTTATAAATTTTGATGATTTTAAAGATACAGTGGTTTCAGCAAATTTTAATAATAATATTACCATTTAGATCACATCTGTTGATATGATGTTGGGGGTCGAACAATGGACCATTTGCTCGCCCTCCAGTCGTTAACCCCAAATTTTTTCACACTGCCCATGAAAAATCTCAGCGTCAACCTCCGTCTCTTTCTGCTGGTGGCTCTGCTCTCGTCGGTTTCCATTTTGGTCGGCTTGATGGGCCTGCGGGGCATGTCCGAATCGGTGGCGGGTTTGCGCACCGTTTACGAAGACCGGGTGGTCCCCTTGCGCGACCTCAAGGTCATCGCCGACCTGTACGCGGTGAACATCGTGGACACGACCCATAAAGTCCGCAACGGCAACATCGACTGGGCCGAGGCACGCAAGAGTTTCGATCAGGCACGCAAGGGCATCACCGAAAAGTGGACCACCTACAAAGGGACCTACCTGGTCGAGCAGGAAATCAAGCTGGTGAAAGAAATCGAGCCGATGTTGTTTGCGGCCGAATCCACGCTCAATGCGCTGCAGGTGATCCTGGAGAAGGAAGACATGCCTGGCATCACCCGCTTCACCATCGAGACTCTCTACCCCGTGATCGATCCGATCAGCACCAAGTTCTCCGAGCTGATCGAAGTGCAGCTGGACGTTGCCAAGGCGGAATACGAAAGCTCGCGTGACCAATATGAAAGCTCCAGGGGGACCAAAATCGGCCTGCTGGCGGCCGGCACCGTGACCGGCATCTTGCTGGCACTCTGGATTGTGGGTTCCGTGATCCGCCCATTGCGCCAAGTCCAAGAGGCCGCCGAAAAAGTCTCCAAAAACTTCGACTACGGCACCCGCCTGGAGGTCAAGCAGATGGACGAGGTGGGCGCCACCGCCCGCGCCTTCAACACCTTGCTGGAAGCCCAGCAAACCGCCATTGGCCAGGTCAACCGGGTGGTTCAACACCTGGCCAACGGCGATCTGAGCCAACGCATCGAAGGCGATATGCAAGGCGATCTGGCCTTGATGAAGTCCGCCATCAACAACTCGCTGGATTCGGTTCAAAGAACCATGGCGGGTTTCAATGGCCTGTCACACGCCTTGCTGCAGGGCCAGTTTGACCACCACGTCGACTACACCAACAGCCAGGGCGAGTTCCGCCAAAGCCTGGAGCAGGCCAGCATGGCCCTGCAATCCCTGCACCGCATGATCGGCAATGTCGACGACGTGATGAGTTCTGTGGCCCAGGGCGACTTGACCCAGCGCGTTCAGATCGACGCCACCGGGGACCTGATGCGCTTGAAGCGCAACATCAACAGCTCGCTGGAATCCCTGGCCCAGGCTCTGAGCGCCGTGCACAACAGCACACGCCAGGTGGCCGCTGCGGCCAACCAGACCAGCACCGCGATTGGCCAGATTTCCGACGGCGCCCAAAACCAGACCCACGCCATCGGCCAGGTCGCATTGGCCATCAAGCACACCGCCGAATCGGTCACCGATGTGTCCCGCAACACCGCCATTGCCAGCCAGAAGTCGCGCGAGTCCATGGCCATCATGCAAACCGGCATGGGCAAGATGACCCACATGGTCGAGGTGGTCAACAACATCTCGGTCCACTCCGACAAGATCAACAAGATCACCGAAGTGATCGAAAAGATTGCCAACAAGACCAACCTGCTGTCGCTGAATGCGGCCATCGAAGCGGCCCGTGCCGGCGAGCACGGCAAGGGCTTCTCGGTGGTGGCCGAAGAAGTGGGCAAACTTGCCGCCAGCAGCGCCGAGAGTTCACAAGAAATCGCCCGCCTGGTCCAAGAGGCCGTGGCCGAAACCTCCCGTGCTGTGCAGGTCGTGCAAGAAGTCAGCCGTGACATGTCGATGATCGAGCAAGGCTCGCAGGAAACCGACCAAATGCTGCAGCGGATTTCCTCCGCACTCGAGCAGCAGTCGGCCGCTGTGGAAGAGATCAACTCCAACCTCAACAGCCTGGACCGCATTGCCATCAGCAACGCGTCGGCTTCCGAGGAGATCACCGCCACGGTCATCGAGTTGTCCAAACTGGCCGACCAAACTCGCCAGGATCTGGGACGCTTCAGTGTCTGAACGCCTGTGCAAGGGTCTCTTGCTCACCCGCAGAGACCCCACTCACCCCACCTTGTGAGCCCCACGACCGAACACACCAACCCAACGCCACGTTGGGTTTGGTTTTTTTTGGCTGGCTGGCTGGTCTACACCTTGGCCACTTTGGCATGGTTTTTACTGAACGATCCCGCCTTCGTGGGCGGCATATGCAAAGGCAGATGAGATGACAACCCAGGGCACTTTGACGGCATCCAACGACGCGGAACAGGTGCTGCGGCCCCAGCGCGCAGCCGCCGACCGCATCATGCTCAGCATGATGGTTTTCTTGTTGTTGGTCTGCTTTGCCATTGGTCGGCAAACCCAGACACTGGACTTGGTGGGCTGGATCGGTGTGCCCGCCTTGTTGGTGCCGCTGTTTTTGTACCGCCTGGCACCCGGCTCCTTGGTGTGTCGCTTGGCGATCGCGTGTGCCTTGATGGTTTTTTCTGCCCTGAGCATTCAGCAAACACAGGGCATGGTCGAGAGCCATTTCGGGATCTTCACCCTGCTGGCCTTTTTGCTTTTTTACCGTGACTGGCGTCCGATTGTCGCGGCCGCAGGGCTGATCGCGGTGCACCATGTGGGCTTTGCCTATCTGCAAGCCATGAACACCGGCGGCATCACCTTGGTGGACGGGGACGTTCACCTGGCCGTGGTGGCCGTCCATGCGGCCTATGTGGTGTTCGAAGCCGTCATCCTGGTGTTCATGGCCACACTGCTGCAGCGTGAAGCCTTGGAATCGGCCTATGTGGCCCGATTGGCCGAACAAATTGGCGAAGGCCATTTTGCAAAGCACGATGCCCACGTCAACAGCGCCCAGTTTCCCTTGCTGCAAAAGATGGTGCGGATGCAGCAATCCTTGCAATCCACCTTGAACGACGTGATTGTGGTGATGACCGCGGCAGCGCAAGGCCACCTGGATCGCCGCGTCTCGGTCGAGGCCAAGGGCGACCTGGGGGCCCTCAAAGACAACATCAACCAAAGCCTGGATGTTCAGCAAGCGGTCTTTCGCGACATCACGCAGGTCATGCAGGGCGTCTCGGAGGGCAATTTTGGCATCCGAGTCACCGCACAAGCCAAAGGCGAACTCGAGACACTCAAGCAAAACATCAACCAGAGCATGGCTGCCCAACAAGCGGTCTTTCAAGACATTGGCCAGGTCATGCAGGGGCTGTCGCAAGGCCAGTTGCAGCAGCGCGTCACGGCGCAGGCCTTGGGCGATCTGGACGAACTCAAGCGCAACATCAACCATTCCCTGGAAGCCTTGCGCTCGGCCATGATCACCATCCACCAAAA